>URQL01000076.1 GCA_900550005.1 uncultured Erysipelotrichaceae bacterium | reverse complement strand
CCTTTTGTTTTCATCGCTTTTATTTTATCATCTGTGAGATAAAGTATCCTGCATACAATCGATTTAAATCTTTTGCCATGTTCTTACCTTCTTTCTTTATAAATAAAGACTAAGGATATCCCTTAGCCTTTAAGTTCTTCACAAACATTTTTTTGCTTTATGAAGCATTTGTTCTTTTTCTTTTGTATCCATCATTAATACATAAAGAAAAAGAGCACAAACCATTCCTGATAACATAGCTGAAATTATTTTCATTTTTTTCACCTCTTTAGTAGTATAAATCTTTTACATGAAATCATACGGTGATAATTCTTCATCCGTTTCATTAAAATTAAAACGTTCTTTTAAATACGTTTGTCTTTGTAATAAATTTGTTGTTTGAATTGCATGTTTAAAAGCAAGTGGATCCCCAAAAAGATAAAGTTGATTTTTTGCTCTAGTAATACCTGTATAAAGGATGTTCTTTCTAAGCATGATCGTATAATCTTTTAATATTGGCATCATAACGATTTTAAATTCAGATCCTTGAGCCTTATGAATCGACATACAATAAGCTAAAGTAAGAGAGTTAAAATCACTGTTTTCGTATTCGATAATTTGGTCATCAAAATCAACAACAATTTTATCTGATGTTTGCCCTTTATGTTTAGGTATAATTTCAATAATAGTTCCAATATCTCCATTAAAAACATTATCATCTACTCTATTTTTGAGTTGCAAAACTTTATCGCCTTCTCTAAATACAAATCTTCCCACTTGAATTTGCTTTAATCCTTCTCTCATTGGGTTTAAAACATCTTGTAATAAAGTGTTGATAGCCTCGATTCCGGCTACGCCTTGGTAAATTGGAGCTAAAACCTGAATATCTTGTTTGTCATAACCTTGTTCTAAAGAAAGTTCAATTTGTTTTTTGATGGCAGCTAAAGTTCCACTAGCGATGCATGAAGTAAAATGAACATCTTCGTCAAAAACAAGTTCATCCATATCTTGATGAGAAATCGCATGAGCTAATTGAACGATACCTGAATGTTCTTTTTGACGATAAACTTTTTCAAGATGGATACGGGGAATTTGTTCGATTTGTAATAAATCAGATAAGACATTCCCTGGTCCTACTGATGGTAATTGTTCATGATCACCAATTACAATGATCTTATTAACTCTTGAACTTGCTAAAAGAAGTTTTGAAAAAAGGACACTATCCACCATTGAAAATTCATCTACAATAAGCAAAGTTGCCTCAAGTGGGTGTTGACTATCGACCATAAATTCTTTCTTTTGTACATCATAATGGAGTAAACGATGGATCGTTTGGGCATCTAATCCGGTTAATTCATTTAAACGTTTTGCAGCTCTTCCGGTTGGGGCACATAAAGCGATTTGTCCATTTTTTTCAATTTGATTATAAATGGCAATCATGGCTTTGACTAAGGTCGTTTTTCCTGTTCCTGGTCCTCCTGTTAAAATTAAAAAAGGAGAATTTAAAAACTTTACAATGGATTGTTTTTGACTCTCATCTAATTGAATCCATTCTTCTTTTTCATATTCATCTATGTAGGTTTGAATTTTATCTAAAGAATAGGTTGACTCAGGTAAGTTTAAAAAAGAAGTTAGCGTATCATGAATGATTTTTTCACTTTCATCATAAAAATCAAGTAAGACTTTATCTCCATAAATCACTAATTCTCCCTTATTGATCATTTCATCAATGATGGTTAAATAATCTTGATAGTCAATCAGAGGATCGAGTTGCATTAATTTTCCTTCTAGAAAGGGACGATCAATAAAAGTATGTCCATTTTTAAATGTATATTCTTTAATAAAAGCATAAATCAAAGCTTTTAATCGCATTGGATCTTGTTTTTCAATCCCTGCTGCTAAGCCTATTTGATCAACGATTTTAAAAGGGATCCCTTCTACTTTTTTTAATAAATCATAGGGTTCTTCAACAAGGATTTCCATACTTTTATCTTGGTAAGTAAGTAAGATTTCCTCTATCCAATGCATGGTAATGCCTTTTGTCATTAAGTATTGAATAACTTCTTGTTCGTAAACATGATCAAAAAGAACTTCTTTGATAGCTGCTTTCTTTTTTTCATTGATGCCTTCAATACCATCTAAAACATCAATATCTTCTTTAATCAGTTCAATGGTTTCTTTACCTAATGCTTCAACGATTTTTGTAGCTTGGACTTTTCCAATTCCTTTAAATAAAGAACTTGATAAATAACGAATGAGTTCTTGATCGTCATTTTCAACATGTTCTTCATAACTAATAAAATTAAATTGTTCACCGTATTTAGGGTGTTCAACAAATTCACCTTTTAAGGTATACATTAAGTGTTCATCAAAACGCATGATCCTTCCTGTTGTCCAAAAAGAACGTGTACTGTCTTGAAGACGAAGTAATCCGACGATAAAACCGTTACTTTCGTTGTAAAAACGTACACGAATAATTTTTCCTGTATATTCCATTATAGGTAATCTAATTCCTTACCATCTTTATAAACTTTGTCGATTGTTCCGCCACCTAAACATTGATCACCTAGATAGAAAACAGCAGCTTGCCCTGGGGTAACAGCTTTAACTGGTTGTTTAAAATCAACATAAACGGTATTTTCATTAATAAATTCAATTACAACCGGATTATCTGGTTGACGGTATCTGAATTTAGCTTGACATTCAAATTTTCCTTCTGGCTTTTTACTTGGAATCCAGTTTACATCCGTAACGAGTGTTCCTGTAGAAAGCAACCATTTATTTTGATCAGATTGACAAACATATAAAACATTTTCATCATAGTTCTTCCCTACAACAAACCATGCATCTCCCGGTCCACCAATATTAAGTCCTTTTCTTTGGCCAATCGTATAATACATGATTCCTTGATGTTCACCTACGACTTTTTTTGTTTCAATATCAACCATTTTTCCTTCTTTTGCAGGAATGTAGTTTTGTAAGAATTCCTTAAAATCTCTTTCTCCGATAAAACAAATACCGGTACTGTCTTTTTTTGTTGCGACAGGTAAACCAATTTCTTTTGCAATTTCTCTTACTCTTGGTTTTTCAATATGTCCTAAAGGAAATAAAGTTGTTTTTAATTGTTCTTGTGATAATTGGCATAAGAAATAGGTTTGATCTTTATTATGATCGTCCCCTTTAAGCATAACTGAATCTCCACCAAGATGATGTTCAACACGAGCATAATGGCCTGTTGCAATATAATCTGCTCCAATTGATTTTGCATAATCGAGGAATGCTCTAAATTTAATATGTTTATTACATAAAATATCAGGGTTAGGGGTTCTTCCTTTTTTATACTCATCTAAAAAATAAGTAAAGACATAGTCCCAATACTCTTTAATAAAATCAACACGTTTAATTTCAATACCTAAGCATTTTGCTACAGCTACAGCATCTTTATAATCTTCTTCTTGTGGACAATAAGGAGCATCACTGTCTGGATTACCTAAGACATCATTATTAAGTTGACTATCCCAGTTACGCATGAATACACCAACAACATCGTAACCTTGTTGTTTTAATAAATAAGCACTTACCGCAGAATCGACTCCGCCACTAAGTCCTACAATAACTCTTTCTTTCATTTTATTTCCTCCTTATTCTTCACAAGTTTATCATATTTTAGACAAATTAAAAAGAGAAAGTTTTTTGGAGTACTTTCTCTTAATTTATTATAATTGTGACATTGGAAGCATTGCTGCACCGATTGCTCCACAATCGTCTAATTCTACACTGTAAATTGGTGTATAACCACGCATACCTTCATGGATTTTACTATTAAATGCTTTTTCTAAATCTTCTAAGAAATATTCTTTTGATTTCATAACACCTCCACCGATAACAAAACAGTGTGGATCAACAACGTGAGCAATATCAGCCATCATGCTTGAAACACAGTCAATGAAATCTTCACGAATTGTTTTAGCGTCTTCATTTCCATTGGCTGCAAGTTCAAATAAATTTCCCGCATGTTTAATTTGATCTTCACCAAATACTTTTCTTGCTTTTCTTACAATAGCTGTCCCACTTGCTTCATTTTCAACAGCACCTGGATTTAAGTGATTAATTTTTTCACCATTTGATTTAACGATAATATTTCCAATTTCTCCAGCGTGTCCACGGTTTCCTGAAATTAATTTACCATCATAAATGAAGGCACCACCAATTCCGGTAGAAATAGTAATGTAGAAAACGCTCTTTTTAAGACGTCCTGCACCAACTAAAGCTTCAGCAAGTCCAGCAACATTTGCATCATTATCAATGAAAGTTGGTTTATTGAATGCTTCTTCAATTTTAGCGCAAATTGGATAACGTGCAAACCCAACTAAGTTTGTTGCCATAACCATCCATTTATTTTCTGTATCAACTGGTCCTGGTACACCGATTCCAATTCCTTCTACCTTTTCAAATCCTCCAATTGAAGTGTAATCAATTGATTTAATTTGATTAATAATTTTTTCTGTAACAAAATCTGGTCCCTTTTCACTTTCTGTTACATCTTTTACTTCGGCTAAAATGTTTCCTTTTTCGTCAACTAATAAAGAACGAACATTTGTCCCACCTAAGTCAACTCCGATAAAATATCTCATCTTTATTCCTCCTAATTTGATATAACTTCATTATACAATAGTTTGCCTTTATTTTGTAGGTTTATTAAATATTTCTTTTTTGATTTGGGATAATTTTTTAGGTAAAGGTGCTCTAAAAGTTTGTCCATTTAAATAATCTAATGGCGCTAAAGTTTTCACAAAAGTAATTTGATGTGCATGTAAGTATTGATGGTCTAAATGATATTGTTTTTTAATGATTTTATTTAATTCAAAATCACCGTATTTACTATCCCCAATGACAGGATGATCGATACTTGCCATATGAATACGAATTTGATGGGTTCTTCCTGTAACGATCCCTACTTCTAATAAAGTAAATTCATTATTATATTCTAATGGATGAACAAGTGTATGCATCTTTAATCCATTAGGATCTTTTGAAGAAACAATACGCATTTTTCCTTCTTCTACTTTTTTTACATAATCAATTAATTCTTGATCTTTCGTCATTTTCCCTTTAACGATCGTATAATATTTCTTTTCAATGTAATGTCTTTGTTTCATCATTTCATTTAAAGCTTGTAAAGCAGGTAGTGTTTTACCAAAAATCACAATTCCACTAGTATTACGATCCAAACGGTGAACAGGTCCAGGAACAAAGGTATTTTCTAAACTATCTTCATATTCACCTTTTTGTTTTAGATAACTTAATACCTCATTACTTAAAGTATGAATACTCTCATTTTTATCTTCATGAACAAGTAATCCTGCTGGTTTATCCACAATTAGAATTTGATCATCTTCATAAACCACTTTAAAACTTGGTTTTAAATCATAAATATCTTTTTTACCTGCAAATTTTAAAAACATATCTTCATATAAAAATAAACTGATTTCATCATTTAATTTAGTAATATAATTTTCATTTACTTTTTTACCATTTACCTTAACATCTTTTTTTCTAATCATTTTATAGATAAAACTTTTAGGTGCATTAGGTAAATATTTAACTAAGAACTTATCAATACGTTGATTTGCATTATTTTGATCTATTTTTACTGTTTTCATTCTATCACCCATCAAAGTATAACATAGAAATGAATGAATTTCTTTATTTTTTCACTGTAACCCTTTACAATTATTGAAAAGGTGTTATAATATAATTGTTAAGTGAAGCGCATTCACTAACACATATCCCCTATTATCACCCTTACGTGAATATAATAGCTAAAAAGGTGTATCCCCCCCGGGTACACCTTTTTATGTTCTATTTTTTTTCAAAAAAAGTGAGAAAAAGACAAATTTTTTTAGTATAGGTATAATAGGAGGTTATTTATAATGACACAATTAGAAGAAGAATCAGAATTATTTAACTTAAAAGATGATCGGTTTATTCATCATCTATTTGATGACTCTAATAATTTAAACAAAAAATACATACTCAATGTCATCACTAAACATTTACTTCATCATGAAGTCAAGGATGTTACACTAATAAGTAGTCTACAAGTACCTGAAATTGAAAATGGTAAATACAATACCTTAGATATTTTATATGAATTGGAAAATGGAAGTTATCTTAATATTGAAATGCAACAAAAATATGATCCTAAAAGTGATAAATCCCGTTTTCAACAATACGGACACAAGATGGTCGCTATGCAATTACATAAAGGTGAAGACCACTTTGAAGATACAAAACAATGTTTCCAAATTCTTTTTATTAATACTTTAGATAAAGATGATCCATGCCTTACTCAATGTGCGAAAGTATATAAAGATAATGGTGAAGATGATCATGATTATGTAATTCATTTTTATATTTATCTTCCTTATATAAAAGAAGTACTAAAGCATAAACGATTAGAAGAACTAAATGAGTTTAAATTATTAGTATATCTATTTTATTTCGGATTAACTTGTGATATACTTAAATTAAACAGAGAGGTGGTTAAAGCCATGGCAAGAGTATTAGATGAATACACTAAAGAATATGCTCATCAATTAGGTGAATTTAAAAGACAATGGATTTTACAACAAGAAAGAAAAGAGAGAGAAGAAGAATTAGCTAAAGCGCATCAAGAAGGTGTAGACGAAGGTTTTTCACAAGGTGTATCTAAAGGTATATTTCAAGGAGAAGAACTTGGTCAACTTAAAAATGCTAAGTTAAATTGCATTCAATTATTTAAAAAATCTTATCCAAATAATGATGATTCATTTTTAAATAATTTAACACTTTTACAATATAAGCTTATATTCAAAGCTTTACTTGAAGATCAAACTTTAGATCAAATCCAATCTTTACTCCATACTTACACTAAAAACAGTTAAGTTCACTAGACTTAACTGTTTTTTAAATAAATAACTTCATCAAATTTTTGGATAAATTGATCATCATAGTCATGAGTAATCATTAAAATCGTTTTACTTGAATCATTTAAAAATAAATTTTGGAAATATTCTCTAGAAGCAACATCAATGGATTCAAATGCTTCATCAAGTAAAACAATAGGTGCGTCACTTAAATAAGTACGTAATAAAGAAAGCATTTGCTTCTCACCTTGACTTAAATTCACTGAAGCTTTTTATTTTAATAAATAGTCTATTTTTTTATTAGGATTCTTTTTTAAAAGTTGATTTAAAGGCTCTATTGAATAAGTAGAAAATAAAGTAAAATTATTATAGACAGAGGTATCATAAATATGATTTTCTTGATAAACCCCACTAACTAAATACGCTAAATCTAATTTATTTAAATTGTGATTATCAATATGGATTTTCCCTTCATTAGGAAGAATTTGCTTTGTAAAAAGATTAAACAAAGTAGACTTTCCTACACCACTAGGACCTAGAAATAAATATTTTTTTCCTTTTTCAAAACTAAAAGAAAAAGGTTGTAAATTAAAATGATCATAATGGACTTGTACTTCTGTATATTCAATTTTATCATTAAATAAAATACTTTCCATTTATTATTAAGTTATATTTTTCATATATTTTTTTAATGGTCTTGAATATCATTTAAATCATCAATCATATAACGAATTGGCCAAATAAATTGTTTACCATAACTTAAAGAAACTGAAGCAGTACCTAAAGTTATTTTATGTAAAACTAACATTATTCCCGCTATAAAAAAAGCAGACACATCTAATAAATACATCACAAAGCCATTGAACACAATTGTAAAAGCTTTAAAACAACCGTAATGGAATTCTAATTGTTGTGTATGATCCACCTTTTCTTTAAAGTATTTCATAATGTAATTTTTATTACGCGAATTTGTTAAAGTAAAGCCTGATAAAACATCAATAATACGGTGAGTTAAATCCTCTAAAGAATTCATATAGATTAATTTCTTAGATGATAGTTTTTTTCCTGTAACT
>URQL01000075.1 GCA_900550005.1 uncultured Erysipelotrichaceae bacterium | reverse complement strand
GTATTACTCTCTTTATTATTACTTACTGGATGTACAAAAAGTAATGAACAAATGGAATATACCCTCTTTAAATCAAGTGTTGATAATGGGATGCCACCTCGAGCATATCATTTAACTTATAATGAGTGGATTAATGAAGATACAATAGAAAAATTAAAACAAGACCCTGAAGTTGAAGTAGATGATGCATATATGTTTCCTATTGTTTATAAGCCTAATGGGATTGAGGTAGATGAGATATTTGAAAAACCGGTAGATTGGCATTTAATCATAAATAACGAAGAAACAAGAAATAGAGAAAATGGATTAGGATTTGAGAATGGGTATGTTATTCCTTATCAATACTATGCAATAGCACCATTTAAAGACATAGAAGTATTAGAAAAAAATTGTGTAAAGAAATACAATGGTGAAATAAAAGAAGGATGTATCCCTATTTATCTTAGTACGGGAGATCCTATTTATTATTTAGAAGAGATTGAACAACTTGAAGAAAATTATGATGATGAAATATTGCTGAAAGAGGAAGCAATGGTACCTGTAGCAATGCATGATGGTATTTATGATATGAAAGTTATTTCTATTACATTTCAAATTCTTGGTTTTTATAAATCACCTGGCGGAATGTATGATTATATCCCATTAGAGGATATGAATCGAATAGTACAAGAAAATGCAGAAGGTGAAATTAAACCAATGGATTATATTATTACTACTAATGAGAAGAAAGCAAAACAAATTAGAAAGATGGAAGATCATTTGTATTTATGTCCTAGATGGTCAAATGATTTAAATCCACTAGGTGAACCTTTTGGATTAATTGATGAAGATTTTTAATAAAATAGTGAATGAAAGTAGGTGGTTTTATGAAAAAGGTAGGATTTCTTGGAGTAGCTTGTATTGTTGTTGGAATACTTATTTTTGGTTTAGTTAGAACAAGAAGAGTCAGTGTAGATACAAGTACTGATCAATATTATTTAGGTTATAGTTATATTGAAGGAACAGCGTATTTTTGTGCATTACGTGTTTATGAAGATCCAAGTCAAGAAGGATTATTCTATAGTTATGTTTCAAATTTACCATTTGTTACAAAAGGTAATGTAGATTATATTGATGAAAATACGATTCAAGGATCTTATACAATAATAGGACCACATAATGAAGTGTATAACGGTGTTATACAGATAGATACAAGAGAGAAGGGGTAATATGCTTGAATTAAAAAATATACAAATACAATATGATCAACCCGTTGTTTTTGTGGAGAATATGAAATTTAGTAATGGTTTAATAACAACTTTATTTGGTGAAAGTGGTTCTGGTAAAACATCTCTTCTTCATGTTTTAGCTGGTAAGTATAAGATTGGAAAAGGGTGTTATTTTTTAAATAATCAAGAAGTTGAAGATATTAATGAGTTCGCAAGAGTCCACATTTCTATGATTCAACAAACTCCAATCTTTCTTAATAATATGACTTTAAAAAAACAATTGCAGATGCAATTAGATTTAGTAGGAAGTTCTAAGAAAGCAGAAGAGCTTTTTGACAAAGTCAATTTAGATGTAAATCCTAATAGCTATCCAGCAAATCTTTCAGGAGGACAAAAGCAAAAATTTGCTTTAGCTTTAGCTCTTGCTAAAGAAACAGATATTTGGTTATGTGATGAAATCACCGCTGCTTTAGATCAAGAAAGTAAGGTAATGATTTTAGATTTATTAAAAGAATTAGCGGTTAAAGAAAATAAGATGCTTATTTTAAGTAGTCATGATGACATTGTACGTGATTATAGTGATGTCATATATGAAATTAAAGATCAACATATTGCATGTGTAAAAGAGGCAGATGAAAAACAACCTTTGACGATTCGATCTAAAGAGATAAAAAGTTCTTTTAAAATTGAAAAAAGTTTGTTTACAAGTTATCTAAAGAAGCATAAGTTTACAGAATTGATGCGTTATGTTTTTATTAGTATTGCTTTAACCTTTGTTGCAATTGGTATCCATGGTGCAAAACAATATACAAATCATTTCAAGCTATTTAATTCTTTTAATGATGTGAATAATAACTACATTAATTATAGTAATGATAAGAATTCATTTTATGATCAAATTGATCCAGAATTTCCAAGTGAATTAAAGGAAAAAGTAAGTCAACTTGCAGAAGTAGATGGATTAGAAGATTATAATGCTTTATCTCGATTTAATTATTATTATGATGTAAATTGCTTTATTCAAGATAGTGATGATTCTTTTGATATAGCTGAATATGATTATGGTCAAATAAATGATGAAACGATATTTGATTATACAATTCATGATGGAAATCAAGATATTCAAGTAGAAGATACACGAAAAGGAAAAGAATCTTTTATTTATCATGGATTAATTGCTCCAAGTTATACGCAAATGAATTTAGATGCTAAATGTGTAGAACTTGTTGATCAAGAGGGTATTTATATCGTTGAAAATCTATTTAAACAATTTGGTGTGAATAAATTGAAAAAAGGAATGAGCATTACTCTAACTTTCAATGTTCCTGTAGCGCGTTTAAAAACATCCCATTCACCTTATACAAAAGTGTTAAATAAAAAGGTAGAAAAAACATTTTTGATTCGAGGCGTTGTGAGCAATCGCTTATTATCAATGGCTTCTAATGCAGAATATTTCTTAGATCCTAAACAAATTGAAGAAATTTATCAAGAAGTGAATACACCCATTACTTTACCTGAATCTGTCACTTTTAGTAAAGAAAGTAATCTATCTGATTTAGAAAAACAAGGGTATCAAGAAGCTTTCTTAAAAAATTTACAAGAAAGTTTATCAGAAGAGGAAACAGCTACAGTGACACTTACACCTTATCATACAAGTATGATCTATGTGTATACTAAAGAAGGAACAAACTTAAATGATTTCAAAACGCATTTACAAGATTTTAATCAAAAACTAGAACTTAATAACACCGTAGCTACATTTGACCAAGCAAAAGAACTTTATACAAGTAAAGAAAAATTAATGAATGTTTATACGGGGATTGTTTTTGTTGTTATTATTGTTTTAAGTGTTCTTTATTCTTTAATGAATAAAAAAGCTATTCTTCAAGAACAAGCTACTTTAAAACAAATGGGTATGAGTAAAAAGCAAATTGTTCATACAGGTTTTACTTCTACTCTACTTAGTTGGATCATTTTAGCTTTAATGTTATGTCTATTTATTTTCACTGGATATAAAGTAGCTATCTATTATGGCTTAATTGTTAAAGCAATGGGATATAGACAAGCTTTAAATAAAAGTATTTTAATCACTGTGGTTCTTTCTATTTTAGTCATTTTATTAATGGATCGAAGAAGATTACATGACCATTCAGATTAGAAATATTGCTTTAAAAGAACCCGTTGATTTATTAGATACATGTCATTTAGAGTTTGAAAAAGGAACAATTAATGCAATAACAGGAGCTAATGGATCTGGGAAGACGACATTATTGTATTCACTAGGCTTGTTAGATCATAATCAATTTGAATATGATTTTAATGGTTATCAAATTGATTTAAAAAATAGTGAACAAAAAGCTTATTATCGTCGATATAAAATAGGATATGTATTTCAAGATTATTTAATGTTGAAAGGTAAAAATGTTCAAGAAACCTTTGAAACGATGTTTGATCTTGTAGGAAAAGCAAGTACATTACAACAAATACAACATCTATTAGAACTCGTTAGATTGGATATTTCTTTAGAAAAATCAGTAGATCAGTTAAGTGGAGGACAGAAGCAAAGACTTGCTTTAGCTTTAACTTTAGTTAAAGAGCCAGAGTTATTATTGTTAGATGAACCTACAAGTCATTTAGATAAACAAAACCAACTTCATTTAATGGAGATATTAAAAGAATTAGTTCAAGAAAGACAAATGACAGTAGTTTTAGTAACACATTTTAAAGAAATACTTGCTTTATGTGATAAAGTTTATGAAATAAAGGATCATCATATTGAATCTGTTTTTCATTCTGTTCAAGAAAAACAACGTTTATCCATTCAAAAACTTTCTTTTGCTTTTTATGTTCGATATTTATATCGTCGTTTTAAAAGTTACTATCTTTTCTTTGCATTGCTTACTTTATTTAGTAGTTTTACCATAGGTTTTGTTTTGCTGACTTTTAATTTAAAAGATGGGTATATTCAATATCAAGATGATTTGTACAATTCTATTCTATCTAAAGAAATTTATGTGCAAAATAATGAAATTATTTCTGATGAACAAATTCATTCATTAATGAGTTATTCAGATATAGAAAGTGTGAATTATTTTCACCAAACATTAATACAAATTGGTGATCAATATTATTCAGTGGTAAGTTTTCATGACAAACAAAGATTAAAACAGCATGAAGTTACTTCTGTGAGTTCTACAGGTATTTATATTAGCGAAGATTTGTATCGCAAGTTAAACTATCCTAAATCTTTATCACTTCTTATTGAAGATCAAGAAATCCTTTTACCTATTCAAGCAACTTATGATTTAAGTTATCAAGATAGTTTTCTTGAAATTACAGATTGTATTTATGTAGATCCTACTTATTTTACACTTCCTTCAAATCAATTAATGATCCAAGTAAAAGATATCAAAACAATTCGTAATGTTATAAATCAACTCGATTTTCCTGTGATCAAAAGTATTGCTTATGATTTATATCAAAGTGATCAAGATATGCAGTTAACTGCTCGTATAGGAATGTTGTTTTCCATTGTTATTTTTGTAATTTCATTTAGTTTCTTTACTGTTGTTCTTGTCAAACAAAATGAAGAAAGAAAACTAGAGTATACTTTACTTAAAGTCAATGGTTTAACAAATACCAATATATCTAGTTTAATGTTGCTAGAAAGTTTAATTCTTATTTTAATCCTTATCATTTTAACTACAATGTGGTATGAAATAGACTGCCTATTTATTAAATGGTGGATGTCTATTTCACTCAAATTTAATTTAAGTTGGATATATATTGAAATGATATTAATAAGCTTTATATCAATGATGTTTCCGACTTTAATATCTATTTTTAAAATACAAAAAGAAAGTATTATTGATGTACTTAGAAAATAAAGGAGCCGACGAGGCTCTTTTAAAGTTTTAAGATATAACATTGCTTTTTATAAAAGGCAATACTATAAGCAATTTTATTTTCATAGATAGCTAAGTTAGGGTCTTCTAAATAGTTATTTTTGATAATTTGATTGATCCATTCTTTGGCATCAATGATTAAATCATTTAAACGTGCTGAATGTTTGCATTCAATTTGTAATAAAGCACCAAAATGGTTTCAGATTGGATTTGAATATCAAATCGACCATTACCATATTCTTTATTGGATTGAATGGAATAATCATTGAATAAACCAATTAGAAAGCCAAGGTAAAAGGATTATTTAAGACCTTTTCATTTGTTATAATATCACTTTTATTACTTTTAAACGCTGTACCCATAAAGAGCATTTATATTTTTATCATAAGAAAAAACTATATCATCACCTGATAATCAGATTAGATATAGTCTAAATACAAACAAATGCGACATATTTTCCTTTATTCAAATAATTTTATCTCATAAGTATGTTCATAATCCATACCCATAGATATTGTTGCGGTCAGTTGCGTATTATTGTAAACAACCGACCATTGAGTAGAACTTGATCTACCGCTGTCTGTTTGATGAGGTTGTTGAGAAACTTCTTTAAGTAAGTTCATTGCTTTTTCTTCAGATAACACACCATTATTTTCTTTAAGTGTGGAAATGATTGTATCATATCGATCTTGACCATGTCCAAAATCATAATCACCCGGAGTTAATAAGAAATTTGTAGCTGCTTGATACTTTTCATCAGGTTCAACTAATTTCATCTCATTATTGATGTATTCTACGACTACTGAATCTCCATGTGCATCGGCAATATGAAAATGATAACAACTGTTTGCACTAGAATGCATATCATATTGTGATAATAAGTCTATTGCTTCTTGAACTGTAGCACATTTATCTAAAATCATACGAATAGCAGTTGTTGTGGTAATATCTACTTTATCAGTTGTTTGATTTGTTTCTTCTGTTGGAATAAGCAATACGCCTATACTTAAGCCTTTCTCATTGATTCCATCTAATGGCGCATAAGGTGCTGCTAATGTAGTGATACTGCTTAAAAAACTATCCGGTAATTTATCCTCACCATATCCGATAAATCCTAAGTTAACCATCGAAACCGATTCATAGCCTTGATCTGACTTTGTACGTACCATCATACCCGGTGAATAACTTAAATCAAAATTACGTCCGAATAATTGTTCGTTTTCTGGAGTAACTGCCGTAAATGTCGAACAGCCTAAACTTGGAATATTGATTTCAATAGGTAAACCTTTCATCAATCTTTTAACAACAAATGAAACTAATTCTGAATCACTTGAAGCACCACCTTGAGCTAAAAACTCATCTAAACCATAATCTCCTTGATATTCCATTGTATATAATGGATAATCATCTAATTTTTTAATTGAGTGAATTGTTGAAATTTCATTGTGAAACATTGCATAAGATACTATACAAACGATTGTTGCAAAACTGACAATTGATATAATTGTTATTTTTAATATTTTTTTTACTTTCTTATTCATAACTTCTCCTTATATTATATAAAATAATCATTCAAAAGATTGAAAGACAAATCATTTATCCCCTACATATATTTTTTCAAGAAATCAAAAATGGTTTGATAATACTTTTCAGGATTGACATCAGAACTTTGTCCATGTCCGGCTCCATCAATAATTAAAAGTTCTTTTTCATTTTGATAATTTTCATACAACGTTTTCCCCATATACGTTGGTACATAATCATCGTCGCCACCATGGATAAATAAGATTGGCAATTTTGCTTTTTGTAATTGTGTTTCTACATTTGCATCATAAAAATCAAATCCAAAACGGAATTGTCCTACCAATGAAGCAGCCGGCAAGAACGGAAACTCCGGTAATCCAAATCTCTCTTTTAATTGGTCTTTAAACATATCATAAGCACTTGTATAGCCACAGTCCTCAACAACTGCAACGACTTGCTTTGGCAAATCAGTTTCCCCAGCAGCCATCATAATAGTTGCTGCTCCCATAGATTCACCATATAAAACAATTTGTGCATTTGGATCTTGTTGACAAATATATTTTGCCCAAAGTAATACATCGTCTTTTTCATGAAACCCCATCGTCAATAAATTACCTTCACTATTTCCTCTGCCACGTTGATCAATAGCTATTACATTCCAACCTTTTTCTACAAAAGGAACAATAGCCGGTGCTATATCTCGGTGATCTACTGTGTAACCATGAACTGCCAAAACATAGATATTTGAAGATTGTTTAGGCTCATAAATTTGTGCCCATAACTGATTGCCTTCATCATTTTTTATTGTCCATTCGTTAATTTTTTGATCTTTTATCCAATTATCATAATACTCTTGTGCTTCAGTATCTTGATGCCCTTGATAAGTTTCTCCATTCATCGACCCGATGTTACCATTTTCATCGACTACCAAAGCATAATTAACAAGATAATTTCCTGCAAACCCTAATCCCAAAATAACAACTACTACAATAGATAAAATAAAACCTATCCAAAATTTTTTCTTTTTTAACATTTCCCCATACTTCCTTTTCCTACTCTCATCAATATTTACGATTTGTGCTGAGTGAAAATTGCTATAGTCATTTCATCATAACACTAACAAATTTCTTCTTTTGCAATCTGAGCAATCAATCTAAAAAGATCGAGTGTTTTTTCGACATTTTCTTTACCAACACGCTCAATCAATTGATCGACAATGTGTAAAATACGTTCATGTTCTTTTTCATAGAGAAAAGCAAAAAAACCACCTGATCTTCATCAGGTGGTTTTTGGTTGGGGATGAGAGAATCGAACTCCCACAAGTAGAGTCAGA
>URQL01000074.1 GCA_900550005.1 uncultured Erysipelotrichaceae bacterium | reverse complement strand
GGGCGATTTTAAAGGACAATGTTGCTTTAATAAAGCGTTCAAGAAAATAAAAAGTAAACAGTAAACGAACTACTTCTTCACTAATTTGTGTTTTTAAAGTCACTTGATGCATCTTTTTACCTAAATAATAATTTTTAAGTAAAGCCGAAAGGCTTGTTAAAGGGACAAAGAAAAAAAGAGCACGCAAAGGTAAAGCGGTATTTTCATTTTTTAATATTTGTGTAGGGAAAATGGGTAACAAAAGTAAAAAGATCCCCATAAATAGAAAAGTGGTAAGCATTGTCATGATAAAACCGGAAATCATGACTTTTTTATTGTTGTAACGCTTATCTGCAACAAGTTTAAAAATGGCACTTGGAATACTCATTTGTGATAGGATGACCCATAAACCTAAAGTGGGCATCATTAGCATATAAAGACCTATTCCTTCTTCTCCAAGTTGTCTTGCTAAAATCATTCGATTTAAAATATTAAACAATTTTGCTAAAGATACGCTAAAAGTTAAAATAAAAAAGGATTGAATTGTTTTCTTTTTCATAAAACACTTCCTTTATGTCGAAATATCATTTATAATAGCAATGTAGAAAAAGTTAGTAAGAAATGGCGGTTAGTGAAATGATTTTAGATCAACAATTAGAAAAGGACTTAGATCTTCTTCTAACTTTAAAAGTTAGAGAATTTCGTAAAGACAATATAAAAACAATCGATAAAGAACAAATTAAAGAATATTTATTTGCTATTAAGTGGAAAACACGTAAAAAGATCGAAGTGTGCGAGTTAGCACAAGATGTTTTTTCACTTACTTCAGCTCAAATTTTTGAATATATGTCACGTAAAGCTATCATTGATGCAGCAACGTTAAAAATTGATGATTTTATGGATTTAATTACAAAATAGCTAGTGTGGTCACTGGCTATTTTCTTTTTTGGAGGGAACAAATGGAGTGGAATAGATACCAAAGTAAAAATTATGAAGATTATGTTCAGAATTATTCACTCAATACTTTATTGGCTAAGGTATTGGATTATAAAAAAATGGATGCTTTACAAATTAAACAACTTAATAAAATGATTTTTCATGATTATGATTTGTTTGCAGAAGGTGAAGAAGTTATTGAAAGGATCCAGCAAGCTCTTGATCAAGATGAAATGATTTGTATTTATGGGGATTATGATTGTGATGGAATTTTAGCAACAACGATTTTAGTTAAAGCTTTTAAAATGTTAGGTAAAGATGTCGGTTATCATATCCCAAATCGTTTTATTGATGGTTACGGTTTAAATGAACAAAGAGTAAAACAAATGCATGAAAAAGGGTATCGTTTAATTATTACTGTAGATAATGGGATCAAAGCGATGGATGCTATTGATTTAGCCAATGAACTTGGAATTGATGTCATTGTTACAGATCACCATGCGATTGGTGAAGATTTGCCAAATGCGTATGCCTTTTTACATACGAAACTTTCACCAGAGTATCCTTTTAAAGAAATATCTGGTGGGGTAGTCGCTTATAAATTGGCAACAAAACTTTTAGGACGTCATGATCGTTACTTGTATACGTTAGCGGCAATCACGACGGTATCGGATATGATGCCTTTACTTGATGAAAATAAAGCTATGGTTAAAAAAGGGTTACAACTCATGAAAGAAAATCATTTTCCTGCTATTGATTACTTGCTTAGTGATCACCCACAATACAATACGACAGCTATCGGTTTTCAAATTGGACCTAAAATCAATTCTTTTGGGCGTCTTCCTGAAGAAGTTAATCCTTCTTTATGTGTAAAATACTTTTTACATGGGGAAACTTCAAATGCAGGCCATCAAACATTTTTAAAAACATTTAGTGAAAAGGCAAATCAAATCAATAGTAAAAGACAAACTCTTACAAATCAATTATATGCATCGATCAAACCAAATATATCTTTGGAAGAACCCTTTATTTTTGTTTATGAATACCCTATTCATGAAGGTTTGATTGGGTTACTTGCAGGGAAGTTTTCTAAAGAATATCATAAAGTAACCTTTGTGATGAATTATGATGAAGTAAATAATGTGTATAAAGGATCTGCTCGTTCTTTACCAGAATTTTTAGAATCTGCTAGTGAAGATTTATTATTTTATGGTGGTCATGCTTTGGCAGCAGGCTTTACCGTTAAATATGATCGTATTCCTTCATTTTATCAAAAAGTAAAAGAGGCTTTAGAAAATGTTCAATTTGAAGAAGAAGTCAAGGACGCCATTGTAATTGATGAGCAAGATTTAACATTAAACAATGTAGCATCATTACGTTTATTAGAACCTTTTGGTCAAGAAAATGAACAACCCTACTTTATTTTAGAACAAGTAACTTTACTTAATAAAACATTACTTAGTGGTGGAAAACATATTCGTTATCAATTTGCTAAAAATAATCAAGTATTTGGTGCCCTCTATTTTAATGCCAGTGAAGAAATTAAAAATATATCGATGAATACAACAGTAGATTTAGTAGGTACTGTTTCTTTAAATACCTTTAGAAATAAGACAAATATTCAAATTATTTTAAATGATATACTTTAATTTAGAAGTCAGGTTTGTTATAATTTAGATAAGTTTATAGGAGGAAGCAACATGGATTTAAAAAAATATATCGCAGATATTCAAGGTTTTCCTATTGAAGGAGTATTGTTTAGAGATGTAACACCACTTATGCAAGATGGTGAAGCGTATCATTATACGATTGATCAAATGATGAGTTACGCTAAAAGCAAAGGGGCTGATTTGATCGCTGGGCCTGAAGCAAGAGGATTCTTATTTGGTTGTCCTGTTTCTTATGGCTTAAATATTGGTTTTGTTCCAGTTAGAAAACCAGGTAAATTACCAAGGGAAGTTGTTAAATATTCTTATGATCTAGAATATGGAAGTAACACTTTAGAAATTCACGCTGATGCAATTAAACCAGGACAAAAAGTAGTGATTATTGATGACTTGTTAGCTACAGGTGGAACGGTCGAAGCAACTTGTAAAATGGTTGAAAAATTAGGTGGAGAAGTAGTTGGAATTTGTTTTTTAATTGAATTAGTGGATTTAAAAGGGAGAGAAAAATTAAAAGATTATGACGTTTATTCAGTCATTCAATATTAAAAAAAGAGGGTTCCTCTTTTTTTAACATAAACAGAAAGGGTGAGGGGTATGCCAAAAATTAAACAAGCTGGAGATCCAATGAGTTTTGATGATGTCTTAGAACTTGCTTCAACTTATATTACCAATGAGGAAAGTATTGATTTAATTAAAAAAGCGTATAACTATATCATGGAAAAACATGCTACGCAAAAAAGAAAAAGTGGTGAACCCTATACGATTCATCTTATTTGGGTAGCTTATATTTTAGCGAGTTTACAAACTGGACCAATGACCATTGCTGCCGGTTTATTACATGATGTTATGGAAGATTGTGATGTTCCAAAAGAAGAAATGGTCGCTTTGTTTGGTGAAGAAATCACTTCCTTAGTTGAAGGGGTAACAAAGATTTCAAAAATGAAATTTAAAGATGAGTCGGATGCTTATGCAGAAAACCATCGTAAGATTTACATCGCTATGGCTAAGGATATCCGTGTTATCCTAATTAAATTTGCCGATCGTTTACATAATATGCGTACTTTACAATATATGCCAGAATATAAACAAAAACGTATCGCTAAAGAAACATTAGAAGTTTATGCACCTATCGCTCACCGTTTAGGGATCAATGACATTCGTATTGAACTTGAAGATTTAAGCTTATATTATTTAGATCCTGAACATTATCATGAAATCTCTGCTTTACTTGAAAGAAAACGTGATGAAAGAAGAGAAGCTGTTGAGGCGATGATGAATGAGGTTCGCAAATTACTTGACGAACATCATATTGAATATCGTATTTTAGGTAGAGCAAAACATATTTATAGTATTTATAAAAAAATGGTTATCAAACATAAACGTTTTGATGAATTATATGATTTAAATGCTTTGCGTATTATCACAACCGATAAAATGAAATGTTATGAAGTTTTAGGAATTATTCATGAACACTATCGTCCTTTACCAGGAAGATTCAAAGATTATATCGCTATGCCAAAACCAAATATGTATCAATCTTTGCATACAGCCATTATTGGGGAAATGGGACAAATTTTTGAAATCCAAATTCGTACTGAAGAAATGGATCAAATTGCCGAAAGAGGGGTTGCAGCCCATTGGCGTTATAAAGAAAATAACCAATATTCTTCTAAAAAGGAACAAAAAGAAATTGGTGAAAAATTGCAATGGTTACGTGAATTTATTTCTTTATCTGATGATATAAAAGATGGAGATGCGAAAGAATATTACGAATCACTTCGTCAAGATATTTTTGAAGCTAATGTGTATGTTTTAACTCCACAAGGGAAAATTATTGAACTTCCAAATGGTTCTACTCCAATTGATTTTGCTTATCGTATCCATACCGAAGTCGGACACCACATGGTAGGGGCTTTAGTTAATAAAGTTATGGTTCCTATTGATACAACTTTAAAAACAGGGGATGTATGTGAAATTAAAACAAATAAAAACTCTCCTGGACCAAGTGAAGATTGGTTAAAAGTTGTACATACCGCAGGAGCTCGTAATAAAATTAGACAATTCTTATCACAAAAAGAAGATGAAAGTAAACGTGATACTATTGAAATGGGTAGAAGATTATTAAAAGAAGAGGTTAAAAAACGTGAATTAGACGAAAAAATCTATTTAGATGCGGAAGTGTATAAACCTTATTGGGTTTCTTTTGGAGCTAAAAGTTTTGATGATTTACTTTACCAAATTGGTCGTAAAACCGTTACGCCTTATGGATTACTTGATAAAGTAGCACCTAAACGTGTTAGCTTTATTGATGGCTTATCACGTATGTTGCAAAAAAATAATACGAACAACGAAAGAATCAATAAACAAAATAATACCTCAGGTGTGGTTGTTAAAGGAGTAAGTGGTTTAAAAATACAAATCAGTAAGTGTTGTAGCCCAATTCCTGGTGATGAAATCGTCGGATTTGTTTCTAAAGGACAAGGAATCAAGGTTCATCGTAAGGATTGTCCAAATGTTCAAACTAATGATGCAAAAAAACGTTTGATCGATGTTTATTGGGATTATGCTTCTTTATCTACGCGTAAATACGAAGCAGAATTTACCATTGATGCCACTGATCGTACAAATTTACTTACAGATATCATTAATACTTTAGGTCAATCTAAAATCAATATTTTAAATATTCATGCCGATACTATTGATACGCGTGCAATTATTAATTTAAAAGTAACGGTTGAAAATGCCTCTCAATTAAAAAATGCGTTTGATAACTTGAAAAAAGTAAATGGCATTTATGAAATTAAACGTATCATTCATTAAAAAAAGTAGTCGATCGACTACTTTTTTTTAATCATAAGGTTTATATTCAACTTCTTGTTTATTAAAATATAAGAAAAGTTGATAGGCTTTTTTATTTTCATCATCATCCCAAATTTCTACAAAATTAGGGGTGATTTCTACTAAAATTTCACTTTCTTCATGACTGTAGGCATTGTAACTTTGCCATAAATATTCTTTATATTTTTTTTCAAAGATACGTCCTGGTTCATCTACTACAAGTCTTGTGATTTTACAAGTTCCTTCTACTTGAACGCCACCAGCACATAAAGCAACATGATTGTTTTCATAGAGTTGTTTTGTTTTTCTAAAGTTTTTATCGGTTTTAAAATAGATTTTGTCATTGTAGAAAATACAGCTGACATTTCTAACCATTGGATAATTATTTGTACAAGTAGCTAATGCCATGATTTTCCAATTTCCTAGTTTTTGATCATAAATTTTTTTTGCTTCTTCAAAAGTCATTGTTATCACGCTCCCTTTTTTAGATTTTAATTCAATTCGAAAAGAAATACTAGACGATAACATTATTTTATGAGAAAATGGATGAGAAAGAAAAGAGGTATCATTTATGAATGTATTAATTGCCGGAGGAACGGGTTATATTGGAAGTCATATTTGTGTGGAATTATTAACACATGGACATAACGTCATTATTATTGATAATTTTGCTAATTCATCACCTAATGTATTAGATGCGATAGAAGAAATTACTGGTAAAAAACCAACTTTTTATGAATTTGATGTTTTAGAAGAAGAAAAATTAGAAGAAGTATTTAAAACTAATCAAATTGATAGTGTTATTCATTGTTGTGCTTTTAAAGCAGTAGGTGAATCTGTAGAAAAACCAATTGAATATTATACAAACAATTTAGGAACAACTTTATCAATGGTTAAAATGATGAAAAAATACCATGTAGCGAATATGGTATTTTCATCAAGTGCTACAGTTTATGGAAATCCAAAAATCATTCCGATTACAGAAGAATGCCCATTAGGTGAAACAACAAATCCTTATGGAACAAGTAAAGCTATGATGGAAAAAATCTTAACGGATGTTCAATTTGCAAATCCTTGGATGTCTATTACTTTACTTCGCTATTTCAATCCAATTGGTGCTCATGAATCAGGACTTATTGGTGAAAACCCTAAAGGAATCCCAAATAATTTAATGCCTTATATTATGAAAGTAGCTACAGGTGAACTTGAATGTTTAGGTGTATTTGGTGATGATTATGATACACCAGATGGTACAGGTGTTCGTGATTATATCCATGTCGTAGATTTAGCAAAAGCCCATTTACTTGCGGTTGAAAAATATACAACACCAGGAGTACATATTACAAATCTTGGAACTGGAAAAGGATACAGTGTATTAGAACTTGTTCATGCTTTTGAAAAAGTAAATGGCGTTAAAGTAAACTATGCGATTAAACCGCGTCGTGCTGGGGATATTGCTATATGTTATGCTGATCCATCTAAAGCTAAAAAAGAATTAGGATGGGTTGCTGAAAAATCAGTAGAAGATATGTGTAGAGATACATGGAACTACGCTAAAAAACATATATAATTCTTTAAAAGAGTAAGGAGATATTCTCTTTACTCTTTTAAATTGATTTAAAAACGATACATCAGTTTGTATTTTGATGAATATAAATGGGTTGGTTTTAGTAAGATTATCTACTAAAAATAAAAGAATTGATGATTTATATAAACGTTTTAATGAACGCTATATATAAAATATTAGTTTAAATTTTATAATATATTGATTTATTTAAAACTTATGTTAAAGTGAATTTGTAATCGGTATTTTAAATTTTATGCTAATCTTCAACAGTAGGTTAATTATCGTCTAAAGTGACTCTCTAACCATTTGCAAGTGTAATAAACGATTACACCTGCCATGACAGATACTATTAGATCAGAAAATATAAACTCATCTCCCTTCAAACAAAAGGGGTGACGATACCAAGTTAATTATAACATAGGTGTTCTAGACATTTGTTTCAAATTTGTGTCAATTCTTTCTAGTGATTATTTTCAATTTGTTAGATATTTACATTATTTTTTTCATTCACAAAATGAATGAACCATTCAATTAGAGTTCTTTATTATAAACTATTCCTTCTTTAGAGTGGTAAAAAAAACAGCCATTGTACGCTTAAATTGTTCATAATTTTTATAACCTAATTTTTTAATAAAACGGCTTAATGTTGTTTGCAAAAAATAACTCATAGAAGCCAGCTCATCTAAAGATAGAGATTCAAGTTCATAACGGTGTTCTAAAATTATTTTAGCGATTTGAATGTCATTTGTAGATCCTCTGGCTTTATTAATTAAAGTTGTCAGTTCGTAAATTAAATTTCGATTATTCATTTTTAGTCCCTCATCTTTCTAAATAAGTACAACATAAAACAAATAAAACGCTTACATAAAGAATGGAAATTCCTCTTTTTATTTAGTATAATATTATTCTAATAAAAGAAAGGATGATTTTATGGTTTATCTTTTACAAATTTAGGTATTTTTATTTGTTTAGCAGAACTCAAATTTAAAACAAAAGAGAAATGGTTTGTGATCATTTCCATTTTACTAAATTTTTTAGCAATGTA
>URQL01000073.1 GCA_900550005.1 uncultured Erysipelotrichaceae bacterium | reverse complement strand
AACTTGTTTTTGTTTTGTTGACATTGGTAAAGTATAAAGAGATGGTTGATAAAGTGTTACCTGATTTTTAGCTTGTTTTAACAATTTATTCTGGTCACCTGAATAATCAAAAACAAATGTACAAATATAATGAGGTTGGTGATGTCTAGCATCGATCGATCTTTTAATCAACTCTACATTTTGAATTGTTTTTGCACGTACATTTAAATTTTGAGCAATCATTTTTGCATAGTCTTCTTCTTTTGTATGGATTTTAATCTTTACATTTGTTATTTTTAGCATTCTTTACCCCCTGTTTCTTTTTCGTAAATCGCCTTGGCAATCATATTAGCACATGTAAAAGCAAAATGAAGATTATACCCTCCACAAGCCCCATCCACATCAAGAAGTTCTCCACCGACGTATAAATTAGGATACTTCATTGTTTCTAATGTTGCTAAATCAAGTTGATCCAAAGCAACACCGCCTTGGGTAACTTGTGCATCTTTAAAATCACGTGTCCCTATGATCGTAAAACGATAATCTTTTAAAAGTTGAACCACTTTACGTATCTCTTTATAAGCTATTTTTTGAGGTAACTTTCTTTTTAAGTATTGTGCATATTTTTTTGAGACTAAACCATCTAAATCAAAAAGTTCAAGACTCAACTGATCTGCAATTTTTTGTGCTAATTCTTTAGGACTATATTCATCTAAACTATCAATACCTACTTCTATTTTTCCTTTTAATTTTGAATAATAACGGGATAATTGCAAAATAGAAATTCCTGAAAGTCCATCGTCCGTAAATAAAATTTCACCTGTTTCTTGTTTGATGATTTGATCATTGTTATAAAGCGTAAATGTCCCATGAATGCGGACGCCTTTTAATTCAGGATGTTTTTTTTCTGTTTTCAATTGGACTAAACTAGGATAAGTAGGATAAATTTTAAAACCTAATCTTTTTAACAAATCATAACCCGATCCATCACTACCAAAGTGACTTGCAGCTTTTCCACCACAAGCCATAACAACATAATCACTTAAAAAATGTTGATTATTGGTTTCAATATTCCATTGTTTTTTTAACGGATCGTAAGTTAGATTTTGTACTTTTTCGTTGACGAATATTTTACAATGGTGTTTTTTTAAATACATTTCCATTCTTTCAACAACGCTTAGCGCCTGCTCACTTTGTGGGTAAAGCAAAGAGCCTAGATATTTTGTCCAAAGTCCAATACTTTCAAAAAAAGCCGGACAATCGAAGTTTTGAATCTCATCTTGTAATAATTCGACATGATGCCCTTGATAATATTCCATAAAAAGATCTTTATTCGAAAGGTTACAACGTCCATTTCCAGTAGCGAGTAACTTCTTTCCAATTTTTTCTTTTTGTTCAAGAAGTAGGATTTCAATCGACGGATCATATAAAAAGAGTTGACTTAATCGAATAGCACATGATAGTCCACAACTTCCTCCTCCAACAATTACAATTTTTTTCATGCATGAGCCTCCCTTATTAATTATCTATTATACACTAGATTATTAAAAAAAAGTAGGCTATAATGAACCCCGAGGTGAAAAAAATGTTGAAAAATAATTATCATACCCACACAACACGTTGTCATCACGCTAAAGATAATGATCGTCTATATATTGAAGAAGCAATTCGTGCTCATATGAAAACACTTGGTTTTTCAGATCATATTCCATTTAAATATAATGCAACACCAACACGTATCCGTATGAGCTATGTTGAAAGATTAGAATATTTTGAAACTTTAAGAAAATTAAAAGAAGAATATCAAGACCGTATTAATATCAGAATTGGTTTTGAAGCTGAATTTATCGATGAAGAAATTCCATTTTATAAAGAATTACTAGACAACCATCAAGTTGATTATTTAATACTTGGAAATCATTCTTACAATGGCTATGCTTACAATTCTTCTAGTATTTCTTCACCAGAAGAAATCGAGCTTTATACAAACCGTCTTATTCGAGCGATGCAATCTGGACTTTACAAATATGTCGCTCACCCAGATATCTTTATGGCTGGTTATAAAGAATTTGATCACCATTGCTTAGAAGCTACTAAAAAAATATGTGAAGAAGCTTTAAAATTAGATTTGCCTTTAGAATACAACGCTGAAGGATTACGAGATACTTTAAGTGGACGGATTTGGAAAAACGGAACAACCATTGGTTATCCTCATCCAGAATTTTGGGAAGTCGTTAAACAATACAATAATAGAGTCATCATTGGAGCAGACGCGCATACGAGCAGTGCTTTAAATGATTTAGCCGTTGAAGAAGCACAAAAACAAGTAAAAGAACTTGGTTTAAATCTTATTGATGAGATTTCATTCAAATAAAAAGATAAGGAAATTTCCTTTTCTTTTTTTAGTGATTTGACAAATAAATTGAAAATAGTTATAATAGTTAAATGTAATTAAGAAAGGAAGAGACTAATGGGAAGAGCACATGAGGTAAGAAAAGAAGCTATGGCTAAAACAGCTGCAGCTAAAGCTAAATTATACTCACGTTATGGAAAAGAAATTTATTTATCTGCTAAACAAGGAGGACCAGATACAGATGCTAACTTATCACTAAGAAGATTAGTGGAAAAAGCAAAAAAAGCACAAGTTCCTTCTGATGTTATTAAAAGAGCTATTGATAAAGTTAAAAGCGGTGTTACTGAAAACTATGAAACACTTACTTATGAAGGATATGGACCAGGAGGTTCAACAATTATCGTTGAATGTATGACAGACAATGTTAACCGTACATTAAGTCAAGTTCGTCCAGCGTTTACAAAATCTAAAGCAAAATTAGGAAGTACAGGTTCTGTATCTTATCAGTACGATACAATCTCTATCTTAACTTTCAAAGGATTAGATGAAGAAGCAACTTTAGATGCTTTAATTGAAGCAGATGTTGATGTTAAAGATATCGAAACTCAAGAAGATGGAACAATCGAAATCACTGGTGAACCAACTGATTTATATAAAATCAAATCTGCAATCGAAGCAGCTTGTCCAACTGCAGAATTTGACGTTGAAGAAATCACAACATTACCACAAGAATATATTGAATTAAGTGGTGAAGATTTAGAATTATTCCAACGTTTATTACGTTTACTTGATGAATGTGATGATGTGGACAAAGTATTCCATAATGTATCGAATGTTTAAGCCGAAAGAAATTTCGGTTTTTTTTTACATTCATAAGGCTACTCATTTAAGTAAAAATGCGTTATAATAATATGACGAGGTGAAACCATGAAAAAAATGATTAAAACCCTACTTACGTTATCTTTAGTGCTTTTATTAGTAGGATGCAAAAAAATACAAGTACAACCCTTTACACTTCAGCTATTCTATTATGACACCTGTTCAAGATGTAACGCTTTTAAAGAAAGTGCCCTCCCTGATTTGCGTCATGAATTTGGTGAGGCATTAACAATTGAATATTACAATCTAGACAGTGAAGAAGGATTAAATAAATATAATGAAGTCATTCAAAATTTAGATCAATTTGATCAAGAATATTATAAAGAAACGCCTTTGATTGTAATAGATCAACACTTTGCAGTTGTAGGATATAATGGACAAAAAGAAAACGAAGAATTAATCAAAGAGATAAAAAGAAGTCTAAACAACGAACCATTAGGAGATTACTTTACAATGGGACGCTATAAATTTAAACAAGGGGAATAAATTATGCTTATAAACGATCGAAAAATCTATATGAGTGCATCTCGACCTAGTGAGTTAGATGCTGGATTAGAACTACAAAAAAAGAAAAAAGTAAAAAGCATCCATTTTAATAATGCTAAAAAAACAATTCTAGGAGAAGTCGAAGACCTTGACCTCTATCATACTGCCATTTCCTTTAACGAACAAAATAACATTGAAGAAATAAAATGTAATTGTGGTACATCTACGGATAGGCATCGTGGCTGTCGCCATGCCATTGCTACATTAAAACAAGCACAAATTTTAATTGAAAAATCAAGAAATAAACAACTAATTTTAGAAAAAACTATTCATGATATGATCAACAGTTTTTCTGAAACCATTTATAATGATACGATGGTTAAAATTCCTGTGAAAATTGAAATCTACTTAGAACCTGGAACTTATCGTGGGGAAGCTGTATTGCAATTAACTTTAAAAGTAGGAATTGACAAAATGTATATTGTTAAAAATATAAAAGAATTTATTTATGTTTTCGATCAGCATGAAGAAATCGAGTTTGGAAAATCTTTTGTTTTAAATCCAATTTACCAATGTATCCCCAAAGATTATGAAGATTTTATAGATTTACTTAAAGATTTTTATGAAACGAACAATTATAATTCAGTTAATTATAAATCTTTGATTTTAACACAAAAACAAATAAAAAAAGTACTAAAGACACTTACAAATCAAATGGTTTACTATAAACGAAATCAAAATGATACCCTTGTTCAAACTTACATTACGGATGAAATTTTAGAAGGATTACTTAAATTAGATGATCAAAATGAAACGACCACTTTAAATTTATCTGAATTTAAAAAAATAGAGCCTGTTACACAAGACTATGAATTTATTTTCTATGATTATCAAATATATCATCTAAGCCCAGCTCTTATTAAACGTTATCATCCTTTTATTCAAGCAGCTAATCAAGCACCTTCAATTCAGTTCAAAGGAAAAAACCGCCAAGATTTTATCGCTAAAGTAATTCCCTATCTTCCTGAAGAAGTTGAAATACCGGATTCAATTAAAGATAGCTACATTCAGCTTCCATTAGAAGCTTCCCTTTATTTAGATAAGCAAGATCAAATGATTATGGCAACACCAATATTTAAATATGGTAATTATGAATTTAATCCCATCGAAGTTAAAGAAGACAATATCCTTTTAAATCATCGTATCCTTATTCGTGAAATTAAAAAAGAGGAAGAATTGATGAATATCTTTGATAGTGCAAAGTTCAAGGTACAGCCTAGATTTCTTTATATTGATAAAGAAGAAGATGTTATCCGTTTTGTAGAAAAATATCTTCCTCTACTCCACTCAAATATGGAAATTTTCTATTCTGATCAATTTAAAACTATTGTTAAAAAACGTAGTTTATCATCAAGTATTCGCTACAATGAAGAAACACAATTATTTGAAATTGATTTCCAATTTGATGATTTATCATTAGCACAAATCAAAGAATTATTAAATAGTTATAAGCTTAAACAAAAATATTTTAGACTCAAAGATGGAAGTTTCATTTCTCTTGACGATAAAAAAACCATCGACTTTTTAAATAGTCTTGATTATTTAGATATTGATTATAATGAACTTGCTTCTACTCATCTTGATTTGACTTTATCGCAAGCGATGTTCTTAAATTCAAATTACGATATTGATCAAAGTGATCATCATTTTGATCAAATGATTCAAACCATTACAAGTCATGATTATGTTCAACAAGTTGTTCCTGAACATTTAAAAGCCACTTTACGTGATTACCAAATCAACGGTTATTCATGGCTAAAAATGCTTAATCAATTCCATTTAGGTGGTATTCTAGCTGATGATATGGGACTTGGTAAAACATTACAAACAATTACTTTCTTATACGATGAAATTCAACAAGATAATCAACCTAACTTGATTATTTGTCCAACTTCTCTTGTTTACAATTGGGAAGAAGAAATAAAGAAATTTGCACCATCGATTCGCTATCTCATCGTTTCTGGATCAATTCAACGTCGTAAAGAAAAAATCGATCATATAAAAGATTATCAATTGATCATTACAAGCTATCCTTTACTAAAAAAAGATATTGAATATTATAAAAATATCCACTTCAATCATTGTTTTCTAGATGAAGCCCAATATATTAAAAACCCAACTTCACAAAATGCACGTTCTGTAAAATTAATTCGTGCAAATACGCGTTATGCATTAACTGGTACACCAATGGAAAATTCATTAGACGAATTGTGGTCTATTTTCGATTTCATTATGCCAGGAATGCTTTTATCACACAACAAATTCAGAAAACTGTATGAAATTCCAATTATTAAAGAAAAAGATAAGCAAATTAAACGTAAATTAATGAACCGCATTAAACCATTTATTTTACGAAGAATGAAAACAGAGGTACTTTCTGAATTACCTGATAAAATTGAATCGAAATACACGATTGAATTAACACAAGAGCAAAAAAATCTCTATGTTTCTACACTTGAAACAATGCGTCAATCTTTAAATAAAGATATTGAAAAAGATGGATTTGAAAAATCTCAATTAAAGATTTTAACTGCTTTAACAAGATTACGTCAATTATGTAATCATCCTTCTCTCTATATTCAAAATTATTATGGAAGTAGTGGTAAACTCGATGCATTAAATGAAATCATTGATGAAGCCTTACAAAATAATCATAAAATCTTGATTTTCTCTCAATTTACTTCTATGTTACACATTATCGAAGATCAACTTAAAATCAAAGAAATACCTTATGTTTACTTAGATGGAAATACACCGATGGAACAACGTGTAAAATACGTTAAAAACTTTAATGAAGGCGATACCCCTATTTTCCTTGTTTCTTTAAAAGCAGGTGGTACAGGTCTGAACCTAACAGGAGCAAATATGGTTATCCACGTCGATCCTTGGTGGAATCCTGCAGTAGAACAACAAGCGACTGACCGTGCTTATCGTATTGGTCAAACCAAAAATGTACAAGTAATAAAATTAGTAACTAAAGGAACCATCGAAGAAAAAATCTACGATTTACAACAACAAAAAATATCTCTTATTGATTCTATTATTCAACCTGGAGAAACATTTATTAATAAGCTTACTAAAGAAGAAGTCATTGATCTCTTTATGTAAAAAAATCAATCCTAGCGATTGATTTTTTTTGATTCTAAATAATAAGTGGCTTCCATATCCGCTGTTGATAAAGCAAACGCTAAAGGAAACATTTCAAAAGCTTTTCCTACATTTAGTGTATTGTCACTTCCAGAAAAGCCCATGTGATAACGTATCGCAAAAGCTTCTTGTCGATTTAAACGCATATAGCCAGAAATCATATAAACAGATTTTTCTCCATGTCCATAGGGCATTTGATCGTCAAATTCATAATAAGGAACTTGTATCCATTTCCCATTTTCATCTTTAACATTGCGCATTGATTGTTTATAACAACTTACTTTACAAATATCATGTAATAAAGCCACAATAGCAATAGTTTCATCTGAATAATTCATATCATATAATTCTTTGACTCGATCTCGCTTAAGATAATCAACTAAGCAATCATAAACATTTAAACTATGTTCTAATAATCCTCCAGGATAAGAACCATGAAATCGAGTAGAAGCGGGTGATTCAAAAAAATCACACTTATTCATTAAAAAATCAAGTAAACGATCACTTCCTGGTCGCGTAATATATTTTTGATATAATTGTATATAACGCTCTTTATTATCCATCTTTACCACCTCACACTAAGGATAATGAATTTTAGTATGAGAATCAATAAAAAAAGAAGAAAAATTACTTTTCTTCTACTGATAAAACCGCCATAAAAGCTTCTTGAGGTATTTCAACACTACCTACTGCTTTCATACGTTTTTTTCCTTCTTTTTGTTTTTCTAATAGTTTTTTCTTACGAGAAATATCTCCACCATAACATTTAGCTAATACATTTTTACGTAAAGCTTTGATATTCGTTCTAGCTATAATTTTTCCTTGAATTGCAGCTTGAATTGGCACTTCAAACATTTGTTTAGGAATAATTTCTTTTAATTTTTCACAAATAAGCTTACCTCGATTGTAAGCAAAATCTTTATGAACGATTGAAGATAAAGCATCCACTGCTTCACCATTTAATAAAATATCCATTTTTACCAATTTACTTTCTTTATAGCCACAAATTTCATAATCAAAAGAAGCATAACCTTTAGAACATGATTTCAACTTATCAAAAAAATCATAAACAATTTCAGCTAAAGGGATTTCGTAAATCAAAGTCATACGTGTTTCATCCGTATATTCCATATCAATATAATCACCACGTTTTGATTGACATAGTTCCATAATTGGACCAACATAATCGGAA
>URQL01000072.1 GCA_900550005.1 uncultured Erysipelotrichaceae bacterium | reverse complement strand
CTTATCTAAATGTTCTAAATCGAAATTAGCAACTAAATTCTTATCTGTGCTTGGATCATTAACAACATAATCAATACCATTTAAAATACCGTAAAGATCATTTGCTCGAGTACGCAAAATGTATTGTAACCCTTCACCAAATTCATCGGTTAAAATTTCTTTAGCATAAGTTGGTGAAACCGTTGTGATAATGTCACTATAAAGAATGGCTGATTTCATCATGTTAAAACAATTATCATTTTGTAAATTACCATTTTCATATAGATAATCTGGTAATCCAAAAATGCTATTTACAATACGTGGATCTGCTTTCCCTTGATAAGCAATATTATGGATCGTAAAAACAAGTTTAATATTATCATACCAAGGATGCATTGCATATTTTTCACGATATAATGGCGCAATCATGGCTGTTTGCCAATCATGAAGATGTAAAACATCCACTCCTAATTGTAAATGACTGATAAGTTCGAGTACAGCATAATCGAAATAAGCAAATCGTTCATAATCATCATCATAACTATAAAGTCCAGGACGATTATAATATTCTTCATTATCAATAAAATAATAAGTTACACCATCACGAACGCACTTAAAGACACCACAATATTTTTTACGCCAACTAATATAAATATCATAATTTGTTACGTATTCTAATTCATCTTTAAATTTCATATCTGCATATTTAGGTAAAACCACTGTGCATTCATGTCCTAATTTTGTTAAAGCTTGTGGTAATGAACCTAATACATCAGCAAGTCCTCCTGATTTGATAAAAGGAGCACATTCACTTGTTGCAAATAAAATTCGCATTATACAACATCTCCTTCTTTAACATAAAGTGGATGACTAGCTTGACCAACTAGCTCTTTTTGTTTTTCAACACGTGCTTCTTTATCTAAGATCACATTTTCAAGATGAGCCCCAGCTGAAACTTTACTTCCTGAAAGTAGGATACAATTTTTAACAACCGCATCTTTACCAATTTCAACATTACGTCCTAAAATACTTTCTTCCACTGTTCCATCAACAATAGCTCCGTTAGCAATAAACGCTTTTTTAACAGAAGCATGTTTTTTGTATTTTGAAGGTGGTGTATCATTTGTATTTGTATAAATTGGCCAATTTGATTTAAATACTTGACTAAATGTGTCTAATTCTAGGAATTCTAAGGAATGTTTGAAATAAGCTTCTAATGAATCTAAATTACAAACATAACCTTTATATTCATAAGCATGAATTTCTTTTTCATCACAAAGATAAGCTAAAGTATCCTTTAAATCAAAGAAAGCACTGATATTTTTAGCACGTGTAAGTAATCTTTTTAATGTTTTTAAATTAATAACATACGTATCTAAAGAAATATTTCTTTCTTTACGATTTCCTTTATTTTCACTTACTTCTACAACACGTTTACCTTTGATCGTTAAACAACTTCCACCAATAAATTCTTCATTAGCATTATCAATATGATGATAAACCATTGTAATTTCTGCACCAGATTTTTCATGTTCTTCAATAACATCTTGATAATTCATTGTTGTAATGATATGTTCTGGAGCTATAACAACATAATCTGCACCACTTTTATCTAAGAAAGCAATATTTTCAATTAAGTTATTAATATCATGATTATAACGAGGATCATTAGCATATTGTTCATTATATAATAATGAAATTCCCCCAGATTTAGAGTTAAAATTCCATGAATTTCCTAGACCCATATGTTTAAATAGAGATCTTGGTTTTTCTTTAATTAAAACCCCTACGCTATCAATATTTGAATTTGAAAAATTTGATAAAACAAAATCGATGATCCCATAACGTCCTAAAAAGCTTACAGATGCTACTGGACGTCTTTTTGTTAATCCTCCAAATTCAATATTAGAATGAAGATTAACAATTCCTATTACTTTTGCCATAAATTCATTTTCCTCCTAAACTATCTATTATTATCTGAAATAAGTTCTACTTTTTTAGCTTCTTTATTGATAATTGTTCCTGCTTTAACGACTACCCCTTCATCAATGATGGCTTTATAAATTTCAGCCCCTTCTTCAACTAAAACACCAGGCATTAAAACAGAATCCACAACTTTAGCACCAACACCAACATGAACACTGTCAAATAAAACTGAACCTTGTACATCCCCATCAATGATACATCCTTGTGTAACAAGTGAATTTACGATTTTACCTTGTGAACCAATGATTTGTGGATGTGAGTTGGTATCACTTGTATAGATTTTCCAATCTTTCTTTAAGTTGTATAAATCTAAATCTTTATCTGCAAGTAAGTCCATATTTGCTTGCCATAAACTATCAACTGTTCCTACATCTTTCCAATAACCATCAAATTCATAAGCATAAAGTTTTTTATCATCATTTAACATAGCTGGAATAATATTCATACCAAAGTCATGTTTTGAATTTTCATCTTTAGCATCAGCAATCAAGTATTTCTTTAATTCCTGATATGTAAAGATATAAATTCCCATTGAAGCTAATGTAGATTTAGGATGAGCCGGTTTTTCTTCGAATTCATAGATCGTACCGTCTTTTTTAGCATTCATAATACCAAAACGGCTTGCTTCTTCTAATGAAACGTTAAGTACAGCAATCGTACAATCAGCACCTCTTTCTTTGTGTGCTTCTAACATTTTAGCATAATCCATTTTATAAATATGGTCCCCTGATAAAATTAAAACATATTCTGGATCATGTTGATCCAAGAAACTTAAGTTTTGGTAAATGGCATCCGCTGTTCCGACATACCAAGTTGCCCCTACCTCACCACGTTCACGTGCTGGTAGGTTATAGGCACCTGAGTTTGTACCACTTAACCCCCATTTTGTTCCAGATCCAACATAAGATCCTAATAATACTGATTCATATTGTGTTAAAACACCAACAATATCGATACCAGAATTAGCGCAGTTACTTAATGGAAAATCGATAATACGATATTTCCCACCAAAATATACTGCCGGTTTAGCAACTTTAGCTGTTAAAGCTTCAAGGCGTGTCCCACGGCCTCCAGCTAAAATCATCGCTACAACTTCTCTACTCATATCTATTTACCCCCTTGTAATTGTAAACGCTTTCCGTATATCTATAGGATACTACATTTTGAAGAATTTTTACAGTCTTTTTTTCAATTTTTTAAACTTTTTTTAATATCTTTTCTTTTTTATTTTCTTCTTAGTAGTTACATCCATTCTAACAATCTATTTTCGCTGATCTTGTTGAAAAAAGTCAAAATCCCACTCTTTTTTTACTATTTAGATTGTACACCTTGGCATAATAAAAAGCTAGTTGATCTAGCTTTTCTTCCCTAAAATATAAACCGATAATTTTTGTAAAAGGAGATGTCCATATTCCATTTTTTCCGCAATTTCACTGGTGATCAAAATCTCTTCATCACTATCCATAGAATAATGATCACTTTCTAAAGATGGGTTGATAATCACTTTGATTTGCTTATATTTTCCTTCATCTTGTCTAATGGTATAGATCAATGAATGATTCGACATACTTACATCTACATTTTGTTTAATTTGCTCATTTGAAGCGTATCGAAACCCTTTATTTTCTTTACGCAATTTGATTAAATTACGCATAAAATAAATTTGATCTTCAAATTCGTCTTTGCGATTCCAGTCTAATCCATTGATTTGATCACCTGATCGATAAGAATTTTCATCACCTTGTTTTGTTCGACAAAATTCTTGTCCAGAATGAATAAAAGGAATACCTTGTGCTAATACCACTAAAGTATTTAATAATTTCATCCTTTTACATGTTTCCTCTTCACTCATTTTTAAAGAATAAGTTAATAAATCAAAGGCAGTTGCATTATCATGACATTCAATATAATTAATGGATTGCTCTGGTTTTATAAATACATCTTTATTTTCCACCACTTTTTTAGCAATTAAAAACTGGTCCTGATTTCCTAGTAAATAGCCTGGCACAAACTGATCACCAAAAGAAGTCCCTTTGATATGGTCTCTAAAAACATCATTAAAAAAACCAATTTCATGCATTGCATAATAATTATCTTTCATAGCTTTTTTAAAATCAGGAAGCATGGTATTCATATTCCAACCTTCACCATACACGAGAAAAGAAGGATCGTACTCTCTTGCTTGTTTTTCAACTAAATTAAGCGTATCTACATCTAAAATTCCCATTAAATCAAATCGATAGCCATCGACACCATAGACTTTTTGCCAACGTTCGCACATATCTAAAATGTATTTCCTAACCATTTTGCTTTCGCTATTAAGATCATTAGAACAAAATGAACCATTTGAAATATTTCCATAATCATCATTTCTAAAAAAATAATGAGGAACAAGTTTTTCAAAACTCGAGCGATTCACATCATAAACATGATTATAAACCACATCCATAACGACTCTTAATCCTCTTTGATGAAAGGTATTGATCATTGCAATACAATCATTTATACGACTATAAGGATCTTCATTATTTGAAGCATAACTTCCTTCAGGGACATTAAATTGCATTGGATCATAGCCCCAATTATAAAATAAAGTTGGGTTTTGTTCATCTACCGTAGCAAAATCAGCGATTGGCATCAATTGCACATGTGTATAGCCCATATCCACTAAATAATCGATTCCTGCTTTCTTACCTTGTTTTGTTTTTAAATTAGATTGAACACAACCTAAAAAAGTGCTTTTTAAAGGAATATCAAGTTGACTCGTAAAATCACGAACACTCATTTCATAAATAATCGCATCCGTTTTTTGTTTTAGTGTTTCTTTTACTTTAATGATTTTTTGAAATTTACTTGGATCTACAACGATACTTTCTTTACCATTTGCACTACTTCCATAAGCATAAGGATCTAAGCTTAATTCGTAATGATCTTGATAACAAACTTCATAATAGTATTTTGCCCCTTCTAAATCACCTGCGATTTCAATAAAATAAACCCCTTGATTTAATCTCTCCATTTTATAAAAATACGCTTTACCCTTTAATTGATAATGTAAAATGATGCCTAAAGAAGTGGGTGACCAAACTTTAAAACTCGTTTTTTCTTTTGTATAATGAGGTCCCAAATCTTTTTTATCGTAACCATAGACTAAATCAAATAAAGGATCATTAACGATCATTCTTGGTTCAATAGGAACAGCCATCCCATATTCATTAATCAGTTCATAAGCATCTTCTAAATGAATATTATCAACCATAAATTGATAAACGACTTCGTTTTCTTGCTCACTCACTAAAACAGTACGTAAATCTTCTAACTTTTGTGTACTTAAATTTTTTAAATAAAACTTTTGACATTTACCCTCATAATAACTTTTTTTTAAATAGGCACGGATAATATTAAACCGATCAATATAGGCTTTCATAAAAATGAGTTTATTTTCCATTTTTTCCTCCTTAAAAAATAGGAAAAGGGAATAAGATCCCTTTTCTATATTTATTTTTTAATTGGTTTAATATGCCAAATTTCATCAGCATATTGTTGAATTGTACGATCTGATGAGAAGAATCCACTTTTAGCAATGTTTGTTAAACAAATAGAAGCCCATCTTGTTTTATCATTGTATAACTCTTCTACTTTTTGATGTGCTTTTACATAAGCATCAAAATCAGCTAATAGGAAATATTGATCATTATAATTCATTAATTCTTCAAAAATAATTCTAAATTCTTCTCTTGAATCCGCCCAAGAACCATCAACTAAAGAATCAACAACATATTTTAAACGAATATTATTGTTGTAATAATACCATGCATCATAACGATTAGAATTACGGATATCTGTAATTTGCTCAGCAGTTAAACCAAAAATCACACAATTATCATCACCAACACGTTCTCTAATTTCAACATTCGCTCCATCAAGTGTCCCTAGTGTAATTGCTCCATTCATCATGAATTTCATGTTTCCTGTACCACTTGCTTCTTTACCAGCTGTTGAAATTTGTTCAGAAACATCGGCTGCTGGCATAATCATTTCAGCTAAAGTCACACCATAGTTTTCTAAGAAAACAACTTTTAAATAAGGGTTTGTTTCTGGATCATTGTTAACTACATCTGCTACACTATTAATTAGTTTAATTACTTTTTTAGCGAAGAAATAAGCAGGTGCTGCTTTAGCTCCAAAAATAAATGTTTGTGGTGTTGGTTTAAAATCTTTATTGCGTTTCATTTCTTGATATAAGTAAATAATGTACATCACATTCAATAATTGACGTTTATAAGCATGAAGACGTTTAACTTGAATATCAAAAATAGAATCAACATTAACTTCAATACCGTTATGTTCTTTAATGTATTTTGCTAAAACTTCTTTTCTTTGATGTTTTACATTCATAAATTTTGCTTGTAAAATGGAATCATTAACATAAGGCAATAGTTTTTCTAATTGGTCTGGATCCTTGATCCAGTCATCACCAATCGTTTGATTGATTAAATTTCTAAGTTCTGGATTGGCATAAGTTAACCAACGGCGGTGGGTAATTCCATTTGTTTTGTTGTTGAATTTATTTGGATAAAGTTCTGCAAAATCTTTCATTTCTTGATTAATTAGGATTTCTGTATGTAAACGTGCTACCCCATTGACGCTAAAACTTCCAACAATCGCTAAATGAGCCATATGTACTTGTCCATCTTTAATAATTAAAACACGATTTAAAATATCATCTGGATGCGTAGCATTTTCTTTTACAAAACCAATAAAACGGCGGTTGATTTCTTCAATCATCATATAAACTCTTGGAAGTAAAGATTGCATTGTTTCAACAGGCCATTTTTCCAAAGCTTCAGATAAAATAGTATGGTTTGTATAAGCAAAAGTATGACAAACAATATTCCAAGCATCATCCCATTCATAATCGTAATCATCAAGTAAAATACGCATTAATTCTGGAATACATAATACTGGATGTGTATCATTTAATTGAATCACATTTTTTTCATGGAAATTATCTAATGTTTTATAGACACGTAAATGCGCTTTGATCGTCGCTTGTAAACCAGCTGAAACGAAGAAATATTGTTGTTTTAAACGTAGTGTTCTACCAGCTAAAGTAGAATCATCTGGATAAAGGTTTTGACAAATTTCATTTACTTCTTGTGAATATTGTCTAAAGTCTTTATTCGTTGGAATATTTTCACTGATTTCAGCATTCCATAAACGTAATGTATTCGTTACGGTTGTATCATTACCAATAATTGGCATATCATAAGGTACAGCCTTAATACATTCAGCATCGACATGTTTAAATTTACCTGTTGCATCATCCCAAATGACTTTACCCCAGAAACGAACATCAACAGCATGTTTTGGTTTTCTTACTTCCCACATGTTTCCTAAAGCCATCCATTGATCAGGAACTTCGACTTGATAACCATCAACAATTTTTTGTTTAAATAAACCGTATTGATAACGTAATGTATTTCCATGTCCTGGTAAAGATAAAGAAGCTAAAGAATCCATAAAGCACGCAGCTAAACGTCCAAGTCCTCCATTACCAAGTCCTGGATCCGATTCTAATTCTTCTAATTCATGGATGTTGATTCCAAGTTCACTTAATCCTTCTTTTACCATTTCATAAAGTCCTAAATTCATTAAGTTATTAACAAGTAAACGTCCTGTTAAAAACTCCATGGAAAAATAAGTCATTTGTTTTTGCTCATTTTGTTGAACTTCTTCTTTTGTTTTAGCCCAATTGATGGAAGCTTGGTCTCGAACAATTTGTTCTAAGACCATAAACTTTTCCGTAATATGTGCTTCATCAATTGAACGTCCGAAAGTTTCTACAATACGACTTTCAAACTCTTTTTTAAATTCTTCTTTATTTGTAAACATTTTTTTACCCCACTATTTCTTTAATTCAAATATCATTCCTGCAAAAGGTGCAATTTTAACATCAATTGAATAATCTTTACCTAAAGCAGCTCTTTTTTTTGCTTTGATTTGGCGCTTATTTACTTGGTTTGAACCAGAATATTTATCCAAATCACTATTTAAAATTTCTTTATAAGTCCCTTTTTGTGACACGGGTACACAATATTTTGCATGGTTATTTGCTGTAAAATTTAATACCACAAGCAAAGTT
>URQL01000071.1 GCA_900550005.1 uncultured Erysipelotrichaceae bacterium | reverse complement strand
AAAACTAATAATAAATGATATAAAAATAGTGATGAATATAAATTTTAAAAGAACTCCATCCAATTCAATATTTAATTTTGAAGGAGATAAGTAATAAAAAATTAAAGCTATACTCCAAGCCAATGAATAATAAAGAAAAGGATTAATTATCCATGGGGTTATTATTCTTTTTTCTTTCAAATTTTCCATTCTAATTATCTCCTAGATATTTACTTGCATATTCTTGAATAGATTTCCTTTTTTTGCCAGGATTTCCAATAATAATACTTCCATCAGGTATATTTCCTTTTACTACCGCACAAGCACCAATAATACAATTTTTTCCAATCGTTGTTCCTGGCAATATTGATGCTCTTGCTCCAATAAAAGAATTGTCCCCAATTTTTATAGGATTATTAATATGCATATGTCGATCTTTGCTTCCTTTCCCTATTGAATGAAGAGCTGTTTCAATTGAATAATCATGCGTTAAAAGCATAGCTTCTCTACTAATAACAACATCTTTCCCAATAGATATTATATCTAGTCCTTGACCATCTAAATATGCCAATGAAGAAATATAATTAGGTTTTCCATTAAATTTAACTCCTCTTCTTTTTAAATAATTATAATAAAAATCAGTGAAAATTTTATTATTTACACCATCTAATAAAAAAATTAATTTTCTAATAATAACACTGTAAATTTTATAAATTTTTTTCATCTATATTGACCCAACTTTCCTTTTTTTGAATCCATTATTCCTCGGCAAATCATTTTAATCTTGAAAATTTTATCTTTTTCAAAAAATATCATTTTCGGTATATTCACAAATAGTTCTTTATAATATTCTCTTTTAAAAAACTTTTTATTTATATGATATAAATAATGAGCATTTCTGTATCTATAATAATATCTTATTGGTGAATGATTCATAGCATAATATTTTTTCCCAAATAAGTTTATCTCTATTGGGTTTCCAATTTTATGATTTAAAGAATAGCCTTCCAAATAACATAATTTTAAATTATTCGTAAATAATCTATACCCTAGTTCTATATCAACATAATCAATAAATAGATTCTCATCGAATTTACCAATCCTATAAAAATCACTTAAATTAACAAAATTTCCTGAAGTCAACCAATAGAGAGTTTCTATAATTTTAGTACAATTAATATCGATATCATGATTAAAATTAAGACCAATAACTGAATAGTCTTTTTTTAAATTCTCAATAAATTGCTCAATGTTATTATAATAATTAGTAGGAAATGTACTATCTTGATCCATTGTAAGCATAAACTCCACACCTTTAGCATACAAAAATTCTGCACCCTTATTCAAAGCTGAAGCAATGCCTTTATTTCCATGCATATCGATATAATTAATATTAGGATTACTCATTAATTGTTTAGAATATTCATTTTTTTCATCTGAATTATCTATTACAACACAATATTGCATTAAACCAATATATGAAGAAATATTATTCATAACATATTTATCTGGATTATATAATACTGTACAAGAACCAACATTAAGCATTTTTCTTTCCTCTTTTCATTCTTTTATATAATTGAACAATAAAATATATTCGATTAGTGATCATCTTCTTTAATGGATGGTGATGGAATGATGAAACATTATTTCCATGTCTTCTATACATCAAATATTTTTCATTAATAAAACATACTTTTCCTGATGCTTCACCAAGTAATCCTATCCACCAATCATGCATTTCAATTTTATCAGGAAAAGGCAATGCTACATCTAAAAGTTCCCTTCTAAATGCCATACAACATCCAAGATAAGAATTCTTTAACAAATTTCTAATTAATCCAGGTCTAGATGTTCTATGATCAAAAAATGAATTATCAATAATGTCTCCATCCTTATTAACTATATAAGCATCATGGAGAACTAACAATTTATTTTTAAATGATAATTCTTTCATAACTCTCTTTACTTTACCTTCAATCCAGATATCATCTTGATCTGTCAAAAAAATATACTCACCCTTTGAATGAGATAATGCATTTTCAAAATTTTTTATAACACCTTTTTTAGGTCCATCAACAAAAATTATATTTTTATAATTATTTACATAATGATTGATTATTTTTCGAGTATCATCAGTTGATCCATCATCTGATATAACTAATTCATCATTTTTTGATAACTGAGATAAAATTGAATCTATTTGTTCTCTAATATATTTTTCACCATTATATGTTGCCATACATACCGAAATCATTTCAATTTCTCCATTATTCTTCTAATTTTTGTATTATCCCCCCATACAGCTTTAGAATCGTAGGGACGATCTGGAAATAATCCGTATTGAAGTTTAATATCATAATTATTTTCTTTAATAAATCTTTCTACTCGATCAGCTAACTTTTCAGGTCTACCAGAACAAATATTAATGATTCCTTGTTCTTGATTTTGACTAACTACTGCTGCAACTTGATTACAAAAATCAGGATAATCAATAAAATCATATTGATTTTGTCCTAATGTGAATGGGAATTCTTTCTTCCCTTCTTCTACTGCTGATGTGATTTTTGAAAAAATAGATGATCCATATTTTGAATTACCTACTATGTAATAACCTCTTAGCCATTGAAATACAGCATTATGTTGTTTACATAACATTTCAGTTAAATCTCTCAATGCATTCTTACCAATACCATAAGGTGTTGTAGGGTGACAAGATGTATTTTCATTGATACTTCCTTCAAAGAAACCTATTTCATGCATACTTCCCATACCAACAATATGTTTACATCCAGCTTCTATAAAACTTTTTATAAATTCAAAATGTTTTGGTAAATCATCTATATGTGCATTAGAATAATGGACAAAGCCATCTCTCCATGCTAAATGAAGTAAAACATCTGGTTTACCAAAATATTCAAATGGATTGTCAATTTCAAAAAGATTACAAGCTACTTTAGTTGCACGATTATCTATATGATTCATATTTACGTCAACTGCTATAACCTGATGTCCATTATCAAGGATAGATTTTACTATCCCTGTTTCTTTCTAGAAAGAACTCCAGGAAGGAATGCACCTTTATCTTTTAAAGTAACCTTAAATGCTTTTTCAACTATTTCAGGTTTAGCACCTGTAACTAATATTTTCAATCTATCTCTCCCCTTCCAACATAGTTTTTAACCATTCTCTTAGAGAATATTTTTTATAAATATCTTCATCGATTTCTTCATATTTAGATGTAAAAAATTTATTTGACGGATCAATTTTCCCATCAAAAACTAAAATATTTGATTCATTATAAAAATCATATTTTTTAATGGCCTTATTACTTGTAATCATTTTTCTTTTAGCGCCAAGGCATTCAATCGTTCTAATTGTTAAACCAGTTTGTCCTGCCTGTGGTGCATCAATAATACATTTAGAATATTTAAAAATTTTCATAACTTCATTAGAAGATAATTTTTCATTTTTAAAATCTGATAATTTCGCATTTTTAAATTCTGGAGCAAGCAATTTATGGTAATAATATTTTAATTTTGATGGCATATAATGGTAGATAAATTGACTTGGCATAATCTCTTTTAATGTAATTGACATTTCATTCACAGCTTTAAACTTTTGTGGGTGAGCTGTTCCAATATATGAACAATCATATTGATAATTTATTTGCTTTTCCTTACCAATTTCTTCATAAATTCGAGTATAAAACAAAGGCAAAAATTTATATTTTGATTTATTAGTGCAATCATCTAAATCAAATGAATACAATTCATCAATATATGGATGAATAGACTTAGAATAAGGTAAATTTTTTTCTGAATCCCATTGATACATTACAAATTTAGCATGATCATTCATCCTTCTTATTTTTTCAATCATCTCTGGTGTAAATGAAAAAGTCATTCCACCAACAATTAACACATAATCATATTTCTCGTTTTGTACTACTGGAATAACTTTTTGTTCAAAATATTTTTTTGTAGATCTTTTTATTAAATTTTTATTTAACCTTCCTAAGGCTTTTGAAATATTTGAATTGCTTGGAGCATCACAAACATAATCAACTTTATATCCCATTAATTCCATTTCTTTAATCATTTCTTGATAATAATTAAAAAAAACAGGTGCTATCAATAACACACTTTTTGTCACACTTATCTCTCCTCACCTATATAAAACATATAAAATTTATTTAGCTCCTTCTCTCATTAAAACTGAAAATATCGTTTTAAAGAAAATCTTGATATCTAACCATAATGAACAATGATCTATGTAATAAAGTTCTAATGCAATTCTTTCTTCATAAGTTGTTGAACTTCTTCCATTTGCTGCCCAGTATCCTGTTAATCCTGGTTTTACTGATAAAAATTTAGTTTTATCTTCACCATATTTTTCTACTTCATCTTGGATTACTGGTCTTGGTCCTATGATCGACATATCTCCTTTTAAAATGTTTAATATTTGTGGTAACTCATCTAAACTTGTTTTTCTTAAAAATTTCCCTATCTTTGTTATCCTTGGATCATTTTCTAATTTAAAGTTTTGATTCCATTCTTCTTTTTGTTCATTGGTTAATATTTCATAAAATTCATCAAATGTTTTATATTTTGTAGTCATACTTCTAAATTTATAGAGATATAAATCTTTATTCATATGGCCTATTCTTTTATGTTTATAGAATACAGGTCCTTTATCGTCTAATTTAATTAAGATTGAAATTAAAATAAAAAAAGGTGATAACACCACGATCCCGACTAAAGATAAAACAATATCGATTACTCTTTTAATAAAGAAATAAATAGGTTTCTTCTCTTCTAGATTGACCCATACATCATCTTTCTTTTTTATAATAACTGTTTCCGTAAGCTTTTCTCTCCCTTCTAAAAATAAAAAAAGAATACAGTCGCCCTACCCAATAGATAACTTATATTGAGCTCGTTCGACTGTATTCAAACATGAAATATAGGTGGCTACCCCTACGCTATATATTCAATTGTTTTACCTAATAAACAATCCCGCTTTAATTCTTCGATTCATAAATTTGATACTAAGAAAAGCAAGTCGTTCTTTTTTATCTACGGCTACTATTTGTTTTTCTAAAGCTTTTAGTGGCCCTTCTTCAATGATCGTATAACCATCTTTTTTAATTCCTTTAGACATCACTAATACTCCTTTAGAATTTAATAGTATTTGTAGCAATTCGATTTCCTGTTGTGTTAAAGCAGAAACCTCTTCTTTTTTTAATTCTCTAATAACTCCATCTTTTTGTTCATTCATTAAAACCAACATAGTATCAAATTCATCTTGATTGAGTTTTGTTTTAATAAATAAATAACCAGGAAATAAGGTTTGTAAAATAACTTTATCTTTTGAACCTATATATTTTTCATATTTAGGTATAAAAGCTTGGATTCCCTCTATTGCATTAAACCGTTTATAAAGTTTTTCAATCTTTACACTTTGACAATAGAGAACATAATAATTCATTATCTTACTTTTCCATTGACCAATGTTTTAGACAATTAAAGATGCTTTCATAATCTTTACATACACGACCTTGATCCATAAGATAGATTTCATCATTTTCAGCAATACTTTCTAATTGTTCAATTGCAAAATTAAGCATACTTTTAAGGTATTCTTGATTATCTTCCATCATTGATAAATATTTGGATTCAATTTTTGTATTTGCCATCCATTGATCACTTCCTTGATTAATTGTATTAGAGAAATTTAGTGGTTAGGTTCACCATGTATGCCATAGAATATCCTAATCCACGACACAAAGTATAGCATACCAGATTAAAAAAATAAACCATAATCTAACATAATTCAATTATTTATTGATTTAAGAAACTTTATAATAAAAAATCATAAATTTAAAATGTTTTAACCCAAAATATTACCATAGAATAGGATATTCTATGGTCTAGTGTCATACAATTTAAAACAATTAGACTTTTTTATACCGAATAGGACTAAAATATAGAAAAAATTAGAAATATTTGCTATAATGGCAGTAAAAAAAGAAGGTGCCTTATGGAAAATAAAAAAACAAATGTTATAGAAAAAATTGTTTTAACTTTTTCTGTTATCTGTCTAATCATATTGACTTTAATTATGATGGCAGATATTAGAAAAATACAAGGAAATGCACGCGTCATCAACTATGCAGGACTCATAAGGGGAGCAACACAAAGAGAAATCAAACTTGAAATTGCGAATCAACCTAATAATGATTTAATTCAATATTTAGACGATATCTTTTCTGGATTAATGCATGGTGGTTCTAAATACCAACTAACAACATTAGATGATGAAGATTACAATAAAAACTTACAAATTCAATATAATGCTTGGAATAAATTAAAAGAAGAAATCCAAGAAGTAAGAAATAAAGGTTACGAACGAACTAACATTATTGCAGATAGTGAAGAATACTTTCACTTAGCTGATAATACCGTTTTTTCAGCTGAAGTCTATGCACAAGATTATGCAACGAAAGTTAATACACTCGAAAAAGTATTAATTGTATTTATTGTCATTGTTATTATGCTAATTATTAAAGAATCTTTAGATACGATTAGGCTTATGAAAAAGAATAAAGAGTTAAAGAGAAAAGCTTATATTGATTTACATACTGGATTACCTAATAAATCAAGATGTGAAGAATTATTAAATCAAGTAGATCACCTCGAAACACCAACAGCAATCGTTATATTTGATTTAAATAATTTAAAAGAAATCAATGATAACTTAGGTCATATTGCGGGTGATACTTTAATCATGAACTTTGCTCATATCATTCGTTCAACCATCCCACAAGAATACTTTGTTGGTCGCTATGGCGGTGATGAATTTGTAGTGATATTAGATAATGTGGATGATGATCGTATTCATGAAATCATTAATTATGTCTTAAAAGAAACTAAGAAATACAATACATCAAATAACCCAATTTATATTGATTTTGCTTATGGTTATGCTTTATCTACTCATTTCAAAGAAACAAACTTAAAAATTTTATTAAATCAAGCAGATAAAGCCATGTACGAATGCAAAGCAAAAATGAAAGAACTTAAAAAGAATCCTGCTAATTAAGCAAGATTCTTTTTCATTTAACCTATTTATATTTTAAATAGTGTAAAAAAATAAATCTTAAAATACATATGACCCTTTAATAGTATTTTATTTATAAATAAGTTATAATATATACATAAAGGAGTGATTCTATCTATGAAACTTATTCCAACCGGTATTGAAAATTTTAAAGAACTTATTGATAAAGATGCTTATTATGTAGATAAGACAAAACTTATCGCAAATTGTATAAATGAAAAATGTATTCTCTATACACGTCCTAGGCGATTTGGAAAGACTTTAAATATGTCTATGCTTTACTACTTTTTCTCAAATAAAGAAAAGGAAAATGCCTACCTATTTAATAACTTAAATATTTCTCATAATCAAGAAGCGATGAAGCATCAAAATAAATATCCAGCTCTTTTTATTACATTAAAAGATATGAAACGTCTTAATCTTAAAGATCAACAAAAAATGTTTCGTACACAAATCGCATTATGTGCAAAAAAATATATAGAATTACTTGATAGCCCTTTTTTACTTGATGAGGAAAAAAAACAATTCAATCTTTATATAAACGAAAAATTAGATTTAGATGAATTAAGCAATTCTTTACTGAATCTATCTAATTATTTATATAAACATTATCATCAAAAAGTAATTATCCTTGTTGATGAATATGATGTACCTTTACAAACTGCTTATCAAAATGGATATTACGAAGAAATGGTAGATTTTATTAGAATCATTTTTTCTAGTGCTTTAAAAACAAATGATGCTTTAGAAAAAGGAATTTTAACTGGCTGTTTACGTATTTCTAAAGAAAGTATTTTTACTGGTCTAAATAACTTTACAATTAATTCTATATTCGATTATAGTGGTTCATATCATTTTGGTTTTACCCCTAATGAAGTAGATCACTTATTAAACTATTATAAACTTTCTAATTATAAAGAAGAAATTAAAGAATGGTATGATGGTTATCTTTTTGGTGATCAAGAAATCTATAATCCTTGGAGCACTTTAATGTATATAAAAGATAAAACAAATAATGTAAAATACC
>URQL01000070.1 GCA_900550005.1 uncultured Erysipelotrichaceae bacterium | reverse complement strand
ATTGCTTTATTAAAACTGACAATGCCTAAAGAAAAAATTAAAGAAGATGAGGAGTAATTTACTCCTCTTTTTAGAAGGGGGAGAGGCAAATGAAATATGAATTAGAAACAGGATTAAGTGAAAACTTTCCAGCAAGAGAAATCCGTAAAAAAGTATTTATGGAAGAACAAGGTTTTCAAAACGAGTTTGATGATCTTGATTTGATGAGTGACCATGTGGTCGTTTATGATGATGATCAAGCTGTAGGATGTGGAAGAACTTATTTAAAACCAGGAACAGATGATACTTTTATTATCGGTCGTATTGCTGTTTTAAAAGAATATCGTAAAAAACATATTGGTCGTGAAATCCTTACAATTTTAGAAGAACATATCGTTGAAAAGGGTGGAAAAATGATTGAACTTTCTGCTCAATTACATGCTTGTCCTTTTTATGAAAAATGTGGTTATCATCGTGTTGGAGATATTTATTTTGATGAACATTGTGAACATATTAAAATGGTTAAATACATTTAATTTTAATCACACAATTTTGATAAATTTATTAAAATAAATGTTCAAATTCTTAAATAAAATGCTATAATGGTGTTGAAAAAAGTCCATTTAGCAAAACTATTGAAAAATAGTGACGCAAAGCTACAGAGTCGACCCGAAGAGAAGCTGGCTGAGTTGCAATTTTAATTGTGCTCATTTTTAGCTTCTCTTTTTTTTGTTTAGTTGAATTAAAGGAGAGTTTGAATATGAGAAATTTTATTAAGACCAAACACAAGGTAATGTTCAAATTCAAGGTATTAAACATTATAATGATATTCTTTTAGGAAATGATTTTGCCTTTGTGATGCAATCGGTTGATGAAAATGGAGATTTATTAGAAAAAACAAATGATAATTATGCTTATTTAAAGACTAGAAATAATAATCAAGGTCAATTCACTTTTAATATGAACTATACAAAACCAGGTATTTATTACTACCAAGTCAGTGAAAAAGAATTGACAAAGAGTAACATTTATTTTGATCCTACAGTATATCATGTAAAAGTGATTGTACAAGATCAAGGAAATGGAACTATGATAAGTGAAGTTTATATTGATGATTCAAATGAAAAAAACAATTGAATTTACAAATAAAATTCAAGGAAATTTGATTATTGAAAAAAGTTTAAATTCAATAGATCAAAATCAAGCCTTTGAATTTAACGTAACGATCAATGATCAGCCTTATTTTGGACAAGCTAAATCGATTTTTGAAAACAACGAACAAATTATTCAAATTGAAGATGGAAAAGTTTATTTGAAAAATAAAGAGAAAGTACTTATTGAATCTATTCCTTACTTATCTACCTATCATGTTGAAGAAAAAGAACTGGATGATTATGTCAGTGTTGTAAGTGATGGATTAAGTACAGGTGTAATAAATCAACCTGTTTCATCCGTTAAGTTTGTCAATACAAAATTAGAAGGTTTGACGATAAGCAAAACACAAATAGGTGGAGATAAAGAGGATGCGTTTAAATTCCATTTAACTCTTGATAAGATGCCTTATACAGGAGAAGCTTATTTATATGATGATCAAAAGGAATCTAGTGTACATATCGATCAAGGTGAATTTACTTTAAAAGGTGGATAGGTTCTTTTAATAAAAGGATTCCTTCCAAATACTGCTTATTCCATTGTAGAAGAAACAAGCAAGGGATATACAAGTTATGTCAATCATGAGCAAACAAATGAAATCAATGGTGTGATTACAGATGAATGCACTTCAAAGATTGAATATGTAAATATAAAAAATAAAAAAGAAATTACTTTTGAAAAGATAGGCTCTGATCAATTGCTAGAGAATGCTTCATTACAAGTCAAACTTAATGATCAAGTTCTTGAACAATGGGTTTCTTCTAAAGAAAAAAAGACAATTTCTCTAGAAGTAGGGAAAATTTATACCTATCATGAAGAATGCGCTCCTGATGGTTATTTAGTAGCACAAGATATTCAATTTAAAATAGATGAACAAGGACAAGTTTTTATAAAAACAGATGAAAAATGGGATAGTGTAGAGGATGATTTAATTACAATGGAAGATCAACCAACACGCATTCCAATTGACAAAATCGATAAAGACACACCTGTATCTTTATCAGGAGCTACTTTGCAAATTAAAGATTCTTTAGGTCATTGTGTTGAACAATGGATAAGTGATGGTATAATTCATGAAATTATAGGGATTTTAAACTACGGAGAAACGTATAAACTCGTTGAAATAAATGCACCAGATCATTATAAATTAGCAAATGAAATCACTTTTACAGTAAATCAACCGATTATTAAACTAACCATGGAAGATGAAAAAATAAAAGAAAGTTCTAAGGTGGAAGTAAAACAAAAATCCTTGTTTGTAGATACATCGGATAGGACAAATCTTTTAAGCTCATTAAGTTTATTTGCTGGATCTGCTTTAATGCTGATGATGATTTTAAAGAAAAAAAGAGTAAAAGTGAAATAACTTAAAAGTGTATTTTATGCAAATTGAAACAATTCGATTTTAATTGGATTGTTTCTTTTTTATAGAAAGAGAATTTTAATATTTAAATTTAGCGTTTTTTGTTTTATTGTGTAAATGTACGAATGTTTATAATTAAGTACAATATTATGAAATTTACAAAATATGTAAAAAAATTTATAAAAATAATTAAAAAATAACTTGAAAATTGATTGTTAAAATGATAGTATATGTGCAACTTAGTAATGAGGGGAGAGGGTATTATGAAAAAGGTACTAAGTGGTGCATTAATCGGTGCATTGGTCTTAACAGGTTGTGGTAAATCTTCAACAAGCTCAGGACTTAAAACTTTTCATACTTACGAATTACAATCAAGAGAAACAGAAGGGTTTAATTACTTGACTGCTAATGGTACGGTTACTTTACAAGTAACACAACAATTAATTGAGGGATTAGTAGAATATAATCCTGATGGGGAATTAGTTGGTGCTCAAGCCAAAGATGGATGGAAAGTCAATGATGATAGTTCTGTTTGGACATTTACACTAAAAGATGGTTTAAAATGGTATAACCAAGATGGTAGTGAATATGGTGATGTTACTGCTGATGATTTTATTGAAGGTATCAAATACAATCTTGATTATGACAATGCTTCACCAAACGTTGAAATGATCACATCATTTGTCAAAGGGGCAGAAGAATACTATGAAGCAAGTGAAGCTGGAACAGCTACTGATGAATTATTTGATGAAACAGTAGGTGTTAAAGCATTAGATGATAAAACAATTGAATATACTTTAGTAGGATCAAAACCTTACTTTGATTCTGTATTAAACTATACAGCTTACAATCCATTAAATGAAAAATTCCTAGATGAAGTAGGCGATTCATTTGGAACAACACCAGATACAATTCTTTATAATGGACCATATTTACTAAGTGAATTTGATCAAAATGCTTATAAAGAATTTACTAAAAACACTAAATATTGGGATAAAGATAATGTTCCATTTGATACTGTTAGTGTAAACATGTTAGAATCACAAGCAAAAGCTTATGAAATGTATAATGCTGGAGAATTAGATTGGGTACAATTAACTCAAGATGAAGTTTTAACAGAACAAGCTAATGGAAATGACACATTAGTTGATAGCGGTCCTGGTGGAATGGTTTATCAAATTTATTTTAACCATGCTCAAGAAGGAAATGATGATTGGAACAAAGCTGCTGATAACATCAACTTCAGAAAAGCTTGGTTCTATGGAATTGATGCTACAGAATACAACAAACGTACAAATCCAATTGATCCAGATAGCTTAACTGCAACAACAATTACTTATCCAAATTTAGTTTATACAAGTGATGGAACAGCTTATGGTGATTTAGATGAATTAAAAGAATACAGAAATGGTATTCATGATGTAACTAAAGCAGCAGAATATAAAGCAAAAGCAATGGAAGAATTAAAAGCAGAAGGTGTAACATTCCCACTTCAAGTAAGTTTAGCTTACAATGTTGGTAACCAAACATCAGAAGAAACTTTCCAAGTTGAAAAATCAAGTTTTGAAGCTGCATTAGGTAGTGATTTCATTGAAATCGTTGGTGTTCCTTATATCCGTTCAGCATCATCAGAAGTTTATACACCAAACTTACACTCAATTGTAATTAGTGCATGGGGAGCTGACTATGCAGATCCATACAACTTCTTATTCCAATTAACGTCATTTGGTGATGCTTATATGAATAACAAATATTCTCACTTTGATGATGAAGAATTAAATACACGTGTTGATGAAGCTAATAAATTAATTGATACAGATGAAAGATATCATGCATTCGCTTCAATTGAAGCTTATATCTTAGATAACGCTTATACTGTTCCATTTTCAACTTCTGGTCACCAAATTCAAATGACTAAAGTAAATAACTATTCTAGAGCTAAAACTTATAGTGGATACAGTGGAAAAATGAAATATTGGGAAACTCAAGATAAAGCTTATACTACAGCTGAATATGAAGAATTCGCTAAGGAAGATTAATTTCTTCCTTTTTTTATTTATTTCTCCTTTTATAAAATGTTTCAAAGCATACGTATTTATAGTGTATATACAAAAATATAATAAAAAATATATTAAAATAGTAAATATTTGTTACGTTTTTAAAATATAATAGTAATATAATAGACATACGATCTAATCGTATAGGGGGAGGAAAACAAATGAGAGGAAAAAAAGGATTAGCCGTTTTAATGACTTCGATGGTCTTACTTAGTGGATGTGGTAAATCCACTTCAACAAGTGCATTAAAAGTGTACAACGATTATGAATTACAAAGTCGAGAATATACGACGTTGAATTATTTAAATACCAATTCATCAGTTGATTTTCAAGTCGCTGTACAATTTGTCGATGGCTTAGTTGAACAAGATAACAAAGGAAATATTATTCCTTGTTTAGCGACAAAATGGGAACACAATGATGATTCTACAGTTTGGACATTTGATTTAAGAAAGAATGTTAAATGGTTAACACGTGATGGTAAAGAGTATGAAGCTGTTACCGCTGATGATTTTGTGGAAAGTGTAAAATATGCGTTAGACGCTAAAAATGCTTCAACAAACCAAGAAATGATCACTTCAGTTATTAATGGAGCAAGTGAATTTGCTTCAATGAGTGCAGATGGTGAAATTACAGAAGATAACTTTGATGAAAAGTTTGATGAAATGGTTGGGGTAAAAGCCATTGATGATTATACTGTAGAGTATACGATGAATTCACCAAAACCTTATTTTGATACCGTTATTACTTATGCAGCTTATTATCCAGTTAATGGGGATTATCTAGATGAAATTGGTGTAGAAAACTTTGGTATCGATCCAGATAACTTACTTTACAATGGCTGCTATTTAATGGGAGATTATGCATTAAGTTCTTATAAAACCTATGTTAAAAATGAAAAATATTGGGATAAAGATAATGTTCCATTTGACAGAGTAAATGTGACAATGCTTGAATCATTAAACAGAGCATTCGAAATGTTCAATACAGGTGAATTAGATCGTGCTGTTTTAACACAAGATACAGCGATCACTGAACTTGCTAATAACAATGATAATTTAGTTGAAACAAAAACAAATGGTTATGCTTATTCACTTTATTTCAACTATGATCAAGCAGATAATCCAGATTGGAATACAGCTGTTCAAAATAAAAACTTCAGAAAAGCTTGGTACTATGGTGTTGATGTCACTAACTTAGAAGCACGTACTAATCCAAAAAATCCTGAAGTATTAGATAGTCAAACGTATACTTCAACTAAATTAGTTAAAACAAGTGATGGTACAGATTATACAAAACTAGATGAATTAAAAGAGTTTACTGGTGAAGGGGTTGATCAATATCAACCAAGTAAAGCTGCAGATTATAAAGCAAAAGCTATGGAAGAATTAAGTGCACAAGGTGTGACATTCCCAATTAGAGTAGGTATCGCTTATCATGCGGGTGATCAAACAGCAGAAGAAACTTTCCAAGTACAAAAAGCAACATTTGAAGAAAGTTTAGGTACAGATTTCATTGAAGTTTATGGTATTTCTTATATCAAGAGTTCTAGAACAGAAATTACAACACCTAGATTACAATCGATTTCGATTTCTGCTTGGGGAGCTGATTATGGAGATCCATTTAACTATTTATATCAAATGACATCTAATGATGATGTAGCAATGAATAAATCTTTATCTCACTTAGTCGATACAACTTATGATAAAATGGTAGATGATGCCAATGCAATTGTTGATTTGGATGAAAGATATCATGCTTTTGCAAGTTGTGAAGCTTATCTATTAGAAAATGCTTATGTTGTTCCACTTTATACAGGTGGACATGAATTCCAAGTAACAAGAGTCAATGATTATTCAAAACCAAGTAGTCGTTATGGTGTATGTGATCGTAAAATCAAATACTGGGAAACACAAAAAGATGCTTATACTGCAAAAGAATATGAAGAATTAGAAAAAGCCTATGAAGGTTCAAAATAAGAAAGATCGAGGGATGGAAACATCCCCTTTTTTATATGATTTTTCCTTTTTAATTTGATTAAGCAGAGGTAAGGTGATATTATAGAATAAGTTTAGAAAGGAATGGAATACATGATATATGATATAACCTCATACCAAAATGCAAAGGACACGTTGTGTCAATTACTTAATTTAACAAAAGAACAATTAGAAAATGGATTACAACAAGAAAAGGGAGCAGATGTCGATTCATTTTTAACGAAAGTAGATCGCTCATTAAAAGATTTTGATTTAGATTCTTTAAAAATCGTTGGAATCCATAGCACAACCAATAATGATAAATGTGCTTCAATCAAAAAAACAGGATTAGTCAATATGAAACAAGCTTTATCTTGCGATTCTTGTTTAAATCAATATATTAAAGCTAATGGCATTGAAATTGATATCTATAAAAAGAAAATGACTTATCAAGGAAAAAGCTATCATCTTATCGATCAAGGAAACTCAAGATTACATTATAAAATTTTTGGTGATTACCAATTAGATTGCTTTTTAGCTATACGAAAAAATCGACCTTACGATAATGCCTTAAAAGCAAGACCAAAAGTTTTAAAAGAATTAGAAGATTATTTGAATATACCATCTTTACATCAAAATTGGATTAATCAAGCTAAACCTTATATGATCAAATTTTTAGAAGAACCTCGCGCTTTTAATCCTTATAGTTTTAGCGTAGATGGTTCCGAAATTGGTATGAAAACAGCTTTACTTTATTATGCTTTAATGGTTGTTCAATCGAATGAACAAATTGATGTTCAAATTGATTTAGCGAGTGAACATCAAGTTTTACCAGAAAATATTTTAGATATCCAAGTCATTGAGGAGGGATAAAATGAAAATTAAAAATATCGATTTTAGCAAAGGAATGCCTAAAATTTGTGTTCCTTTAGTAGGAAAAGATAAGGAAGAATTAAAACAAGAATTGATGGCTTTAGAAAAAGTCCCTTTTGATTTAATTGAATGGCGTTTAGATTGTTTTGATGCTATTGAAGATGCTACAAAAAGAAAAGAAGCATTAAACCTCATTCGTAGTTACCAACCTGAAAGTGTCTTATTAGCGACTTTTAGAACGGTTAATGAAGGAGGAAATCATCCAACAAATCAATATGAAACCATTTATGAAGATTTAATCAATACAACACAACTTGATTTAGTGGATGTTGAATTATTTTTAGATCAAGATTGTGTTAGTAAAGTCATGAAACAGGCAAAAGATAACGGGGTTAAAGTGGTATTATCTAATCATGATTTTAAAGCGACACCATCTTTAGAAGAATTGCTTGATCGTTTTAAAAAGATGAATGAACTTGGTGGAGATTTCTTAAAAATTGCTCTTATGCCTCAAAGTAAAGAAGATGTTTTGACTTTACTTAAAGCGACTACAAAAGCAAAAACACTTTATTCTAAACCGATTATTTCTATGTCGATGTCCCCTCTTGGATTAGTGAGTCGAATTTGTGGTGAAACTTTTGGAAGTTGTGTTACTTTTGGTAGTGTTTTAAAACCATCCGCACCAGGACAAATTCAAGCAAGTAAATTAAAAGAAGTCTTACAAATTATTCATGAAGGATTATAGTTATGGAAACAAAAAAGAAAAGTT
>URQL01000069.1 GCA_900550005.1 uncultured Erysipelotrichaceae bacterium | reverse complement strand
GACATTCCATTTTCTAAAACAAAGACTGGTTTTCCTGAACGATAGTAAATATCTCTAGCTATTCTACGAATTCCCACTGGATCGATATACCAACCCCATTCAGTGGCATCTAAAAATTCATTACTTGTACGTGCTTCTTGCATAACATCACCAAAATAACGACCTTCATACTCTGCTGATTTCACAACAGCACTTGTATAATAACTAAAAGCCATATAATCTACTGTATATGTTAAAAGTTCATCATCTCCATCCTCAAATTTTGGCATGATGTCTAATGATTTTAAATAATTAACCATATAAGCTGGATATTTCCCATTTGTAAAAACATCTACATAGAAATTATTGTAATAATCATTAGCTAATTGAGCAATCATGTTTGCTTTTGGTTCACAACTATTTGGATAAGTAATTCCATAAGCAACCATACCACAAATTTTCGCATCTTTAACCATTTCTCTTAATGCTTTAACTGCTTTGCAGTGAGCAATTAAAGCATTATGGTTTACTTGATATAAAAAGCGTACAGGATCTTCTCCTTCTGGTACCTTTTCAGCATTTGTATAACGTAAAGATTGTGAAAATAAATTTTGTTCATTAAATGTCATCCAATGTTTTACACGATCACCAAATCTTTCAAAACAAACTCTTGCATAACGTTCAAATAAATCAACCACTTTTCTTGAAGCAAAACCATTATATTTTTCTACTAAATGATAAGGCATATCAAAATGTACCAAAGTGATCATTGGTTCAATTCCCGCTTCAATTAATTGATTAATCAAAGAATTATAAAACGCAACACCTTCTTCATTGACTTCATCATCTCCATTAGGAATGATTCTTGACCAACAAATAGAAAAACGGTAGAAATTAAATCCCATTTCTTTCATTAAAGCAATATCTTCTGGATAACGATGATAAGCATCGATTGCTACTTTCCAATCAGAAAATTCTGGATTTGTAGGTCGGACATCATAAATAGATAAACCTTTTCCTCCTTCATCCCATGCTCCTTCTGTTTGAAATGAAGAGACCGAACCTCCCCAATAGAAATCTTTTTTAAACCCCATAATTTTTCCTCCTTTTAATATCACTCTCATTATAAACATATCTATTGAATCACCTAGTCTTTTTCAAATTATAAAAAAGACTACCTATGTAGTCTAACGCAAATAAATACTTTCCAACAAAGCTTTACCTGTGCTTGTTTTAAAAACTGTATCTCCCATTTTTTTAATTTGTTCTTTAGAATGATTCATTTCATCAGCATTAACCAAGTAATCTGCTTCTAGTAAAATTTGATAATCCAACCCATCTACATTCTTGTAAGTATGATGATGTCCGACTAAATAAACAATACGATCTTTTTTATCTTGAGATAATGGATAAGGTTGTAAAAATGCTTTTGCTAAAATAATACCTTCCTTTTCTTGTAATGGTCCCGCACAATTTCCATATTTTTCTTTACATAATGGACAAGCAATATCATGAATGATTGCTGCTACTTCTAATATTTCTTGTGTATCTTTATCTACTCCTTCTAACATACCAATCATAGCAGCATAACTATGTACTTTCATAAAATGAGCAATATCTTTCTTATTCCCCTTAGAATAGTCAATCATATCTTTTTCTATCTGTTTGATCATCTTAATCACCTCTTTAAATCATTTTATACTATTTTATTTTAATAATCTACTCTTCAAAGTTACTTAAATATGAATAACCTAGTAAAGCAAAAAATAGCAGGATGAGCCTGCTATTTTTAATGTCCACCAAATACTTTAAATTCCATAGAATCCAATTTTTCATCAATTGTTTTAATTTCTTCTTTTGATAATTCCACATTACCAGCTTCAAAGTTTGATTGTAAACGATCTATTTTTCTAGAACCTGGAATCGGAATAATAAAATCATATTTATTGATCATCCATGCAAGTGACATTTGTGCATTTGTTGCATGATGTTTTTTACCAATTTGAGATACAACTTCTAATAATTCATTTGTTTTTTTTATTCCTTCGTCAGTGTATTGAGGCATACTTGGTCTAAAATCTTGATCTCCATTACCAAAATCTGCTTTTGATTTGTAAGCCCCTGTAAGTGCACCATTAGCAAGTGGTGAAAAGGCAACATAAGTAATTCCTAGTTCTTCACAAACTGGCATTAAGTTTTCATGCCATCTTGCCATCATAGAATAACGGTTTTCAATTACAGTAACAGGACATACAGCATGAGCTCTTCTTAAATAGTCTTCATTTACTTCAGAAATACCCCAAGCTTTTATTTTTCCTTCTTCAATTAATTCTTTCATTACTCCAGCAACAACTTCAGGTTCTACTTTCGGATCAATGCGGTGTTGATAATAAATATCTACATAATCGGTTTGTAATTTTTTTAATGACCCTTCTAAAGATGAACGAATTCTTTCTGGTGAACTATCAAATTCTAAGTGATCTCCTTTATGTGTTACTCCAAATTTTGTACCTAAAATGATTTCATCTCTAAAATTTTTGATAGCTTCCCCAACAATTTCTTCATTATAATTAATGCTTCCATCAGGATTGATTCCTGTATAACATTCAGCTGTATCATAAAAATCATATCCCATTTTATGTGCTTCTCTTAAAATTTCAATTGCTTCTTGTTTTGGAGTAGGTGTTCCACTAGCATGTGATAGTCCCATACATCCAAGTCCAATTGCATTAACATACATATCTGTTTTTCCAAGTCTTACTCTTTTCATTATTCCCCTCCTTATTCATAGTCACATGATGCAGATACTTCTGCCCATTGATCTAATTCTTTAATTTTTCCTTCTAATGTTGATTTAACAGCATCCACTGCTGCTTTACCTAAAGTAAGGATTTCAGGTAATTCTTTTCCTGAGTTAACAACTTCAACTAATACTTTACCTGCTTTATCAGGATCTCCTGCTTGATTATGTGCATTTGTAAAGTTACCTGGTCTTGATTTACCTACTGTACTTTCATAATCAGTAATTTTATCATTTGTACCTTGTAATGATTCTTGATCATAGAAACGTGTTCTAAATGCACCAGGTTGAACAACCATAGCTTTAATACCTAATGGTGCTACTTCCTTCATTAATCCATTTGTTAATAATTCTAATGCAGCTTTACTTGAAGCATAGTAAGCTGAACCAATTGCAGAACGAGCTGCTGCAATTGAAGTGACATTTAAAATATATCCAGATTTTCGTTCTCTCATTTTTGGAAGAACTGCTTTTATTAATTGAATAGGTCCAAATAAATTTGTTTGATATAATGTTTGAACAGCTTCAATTTCTCCTTCTTCTACAGCACTACGATAACCATATCCAGCATTATTTACTAACACATCAATTGTACCAAATTTTTCATAAGCTAACTTAACAGCTTCATCAATACTTTCTTGTTTACATACATCTAAACTTACCGCTAAAGCTTTATCAGGATAAGCTTCAACAACATCTAAAACTTTATCCTTATTTCTTGCTGTAACAACAGCTTGATCTCCACTTTCTAATACTGCTTTAGCAATTCCTTTTCCAATTCCACTTGAACATCCAGTAATTAACCATGTTTTCATATCGAGCACCTCTTTCTTTCTACAACTTTATTTTAAAATTAAAATCAAATAAAGTACAATACCAATAACAAAATGTGCTATAATTAAAACGCATAGCAAAGGAGGTATCCCCATGCCAGAAATCGTTCAATTAAAACAACTTATTGCCATTTATAATAATAAAACATTATCAAAAGCTGCAAATGAATTACATATTTCTCAACCTGCATTATCAAGATCTATGCAAAAATTAGAAGATGAACTCGGCGTTAAATTATTTGATCACTATACCAATAAAATTGAACTCAATAAAAATGGTGGAATCGCAATTAAACACTCTAAAAAAATACTTAGAGATCTTAATAATATGGTAAGTGAAATTCAATTAAATGATCAAGCTAATAAAGTCATTAATATTGCATGTTGTACCCCTGCTCCTTTATGGGATATAGAACCTTTAATTAAAAAAATCTATCCTCTTATCCTTACACAAATTCAAGTCATTGATCAAGAATTATTACTTGAAGAACTTATGAATAAAAAATATCAACTCATTATTACACCATTTGAAGTGCATGATCCTAACTTAATTTGTATTCCTTATATTGAAGAAGATTTAATGTTATCTTTACCAACTAATCACCCTTTAACGAATAAAGAAGTAATTCATTTCAAAGATTTAGATGGTGAAACCATGTTACTTTATTCGAATATTGGTTTTTGGCGTTCTATTCATGAAACCAAAACTCCACATACAAAATACCTACTTCAAAATGAACGTTATACTTTTAATGAAATACTAAAAGCTTCTAATTTCCCATGTTATACTACAAATCTAACATTAAAAAGAGAAGGTCCAATCCACAATCGAGTTGTTATTCCCATTGATGAAGAAGAAGCACATGTAACTTACTATGTTGTTTTATTAAAAGAAAATAAAAAACATTACTTAAAGCTTCTTAATAAAATTGAAAACTATTATGACTACTAAACCTGAATGCTAAAAGCAATTCCTGTTTTATTTTGAGCATTTTTTTATTTAGAATAGTTTTACTTTATCCATTATGCTAAACTTAGAATAAGAAAAATTAGAAAGGATTCTTATATGAAAAAAAATGTGTTTGGACTTTTACAAAAAATCGGAAAAAGTTTAATGCTACCCATTGCGGTGCTACCGATTGCTGGTATTTTCTTAGGTATTGGTGAGTGTTTAACAAATTCGAGTATGATTTATTCATTACATTTAGAAACAATTTTAGGTGAACATACATTATTGTATCAACTGTTCATGATTCTTAAAAATGTAGGACAAATGATTTTCAACAACTTACCTCTCTTATTTAGTATTGCTGTGGCTTCTGGGATGGCTAAAAAATCAAAGGAAGTAGCTGGTCTATCTGCGATCATTGCTTTTTTTACCATGCATGCTACTATTAATACTTGCTTAACTCTAACAAATTCTTTAGATGATGAGCTTCTTGTTTTAGGTAGTATTGCTGATATATGTGGTATTCAATCCTTACAAATGGGGGCTTTTGGAGGAATTATTGTTGGTTTAGGTGTAAGTTATTTACATAACCGTTTCTGTCAAATACAATTACCTGAATTTTTATCCTTTTTTGAAGGTGAACGTTTTATTCCTATTATTTCTACTTTAGTTTATATTGCAGTTGGTGGAGTTATGTTTCTTGTTTGGCCAACCATTCAAAATGGTATTCTCTACTTAGGTACAGTGATTGCGAATAGTAGTTATATGGGGACTCTCGTTTATGGAATCATCAAAAGAGTTTTAGTTCCTTTTGGTTTACACCATATCTTCTATATTCCTTTTTATCAAACTGCTCTAGGTGGAACAATGACGATCAATGGCGTTGTGGTTAATGGTGCACAAAATATTTTCTTTGCACAACTATCTGATCCTAACTTAACTCACTTTAGTGTTGAAGCAACACGCTTTTTCTCAGGAGAATACTTAATTATGTTATTTGGTTTACCTGGTGGTGCTTTAGCGATGTATCATTGTGCTTATCCTGAATCTAAAAAAACAGTTAAGAGTCTTTTTCTCTCTTCTGCCTTGACAAGTATTTTAACTGGAATTACTGAACCTATTGAATTTACTTTTGTTTTTATTGCACCTGTATTATTCTTTAGTCATGTTCTTATTGCAGGTAGTGCTTTTGTTGTTGGACAATTATTAAAAGTCGCTATTGGTTATACTTTTTCTTGTGGTTTAATTGATTTTACTGTTTTTGGGATACTACAAGGTAATGCTAAAACAAATTGGATCTTTATTCCTTTAATAGGTATTCTTTATTTCTTTATTTATTATTTTGTTTTTACCTTTCTAATTAAAAAATATGATTTAAAAACCCCTGGCCGACAACAACAACAAGTTATCACTATTTTTAATAAGCAATCCATTGATTATTCTTTTGATCATTCTTATATTGATCCACAAGTTCAAATGATTATCAAAGGTTTAGGTGGTAGAAATAATTTTTATGATTTAGATTGTTGTATTACTCGTCTAAGAGTGATTGTACATGATCCTAATTTAATTAGTGATGCTAAATTAAAACAAGCTGGTGCGGCAGCTGTCATTGTTCAAGGTAATGCCATTCAAATTATTTTTGGACCTAAAGCTTCTTCTATTAAAACTAAAATCAATGATTATCTTGAACATGTACCTATGGCTTATGACGAACAAAAAACGATTTCTTACCAACACAAACATATTGAACTAAGCAATATTGTTGATGGTGTAGTCATTCCTATTGAAGAATGTATTGATGATTTATTTTCACATAAAGTACTTGGTGATGGAATTTTAATTGAACCGATCCACGGATTAGTCGTTGCCCCTTGTGATGGTAAAATAACGATGATTTATCCAACTAAACATGCGATTGGAATGCAAATAGAAGAAGGTATAGAAATCCTTATTCATTTTGGTATTAACACTGTTGCTCTTAATGGTGAAGGATTTGAATTACTCGTTCATCAAGATCAAGTTATCCAAAAAGGCGATCTTTTATGGAATGCAGATTTAACTTATATTAAAGAAAATGCATTAGATGATAAAATTGCTCTTATTTTCACCCAAATTCCTGAACATTACTTAATTGATAAACACTATGGTCAACTAAAAATAGGGGAACCGATCATAACATTAAAAACTAAAGGAGACAAGTAGTATGAATAAAATTATCAAAGTACTCAACAACAATACCCTCTTGGTCCAACAAGATCAAGATGAAATCATAGTCATGTATAAAGGAATTGGCTTTGGTAAAAAAGCAAATGAATCCATTGAAATCCCCTTACAAGCAAAAAAATTCATGATGCTTAAAGATTACCAAGGAAAAGAACAAGCGGAAAAAGTAACAAATTATATTGATCCAATCTATTTAGAAATAGCTGCTGAAATTATTAAAGAAGCTACTTTAAAATTTGATAAAGTAAATCATGATATTTTAATTCCTTTAGCTGATCATATCTATTATGCCATTAAACGTTATGAAGAAAATATTATTCCTTTCAATCCCTTTATTCAAGATATGAAACTCTTATTTCCAGATGAATATGCAGTTGCATTAAAAGGAAAAGAGATCATTAAGCAACGAATTCATCGAGAAATTAACGAAGATGAAGTCGGATTTATTTCTTTACATGTTCACTCAGCCATCTCCTCAAATAAAGTAGGAGAATCCATGGAAGCTATTCGTGTTGTTCATGAGAACATCAACAAATTACAAAAAGATTTAAACATTAAAATCGATGTTGATACAATTTCCTATGCACGTCTTATGAATCATATTAAATTTCTAATCATCCGTTTAAATACCAATGAAAAACTACAAATGGATATCAGTGAATTTACTAAAACGAAATTCCCTTTTGCTTATGAACAGGCAGTTAGAATGTGTCAGGATTTATCAAAGGTTTTAAAAAAACCTTTACCTGAAAATGAAGTTGGTTATCTAGCCATTCATTTAGAAAGAATTTTATCAAGTACATTTAATAATTAAAAAAAAGAATTGACCATTTAAAAAAATCATGTTAGGATACTGTTGTTGAAAAAAGAATATTTAATAGTGTGTTACTGATAAGCAGGCATGAACTATTCTATTATAAGTTTTACTTTTTGTATACTTAAATAAATAGTTTTGCCTGCTTTTTTTGCATTATTAAAGGATAAGGAGGAAATTTATGGTAAGCATTATTCTTGCAAGTCACGGAAATTTCGCTAGTGGGATTTTACAATCTGGAGCCATGATTTTTGGTGAACAAAAAGATGTTACAGCTGTAACATTACAACCTAGTGAAGGTCCTGAAGACTTAAAAGCAAAGATTCAAGAAGCTATTGCTGGTTTTGAAAATCAAGAAGAAGTTCTTTTCTTAATTGATTTATGGGGAGGGACTCCATTTAACCAATCTAACGGATTAATCAATGGACATGAAGATCATTGGGCTATCGTTACTGGGTTAAATTTACCGATGTTAATCGAAGCTTATGCAATGCGTTTTTCTTGTGAATCAGCACATGAAATTGCTACTCACATTTGTGAAGTAGCAAGAGAAGGAGTAAAAACAAAACCGGAATCATTAGAACCTGTTAAAGAAGAAAAAGTTGAAGAAAAAACAACTTCTACACCTACAGGAGCAATTCCTGAAGGAACAGTGATCGGTGATGGA
>URQL01000068.1 GCA_900550005.1 uncultured Erysipelotrichaceae bacterium | reverse complement strand
TCTTCTTGTGTTTCGATCCCTTCAATACATATTTTAACATTAACACAATGGGCCATCTCGATCATATGTTTTAAAAGCATATTTTCATAATCATTCGTTAAGGCACTCATAGTCAAAGAACGGTCGATTTTAATTTTATTTGGTTTTAAATTATATAAATAGTGAAAATTAGAATAACCTGTTCCAAAATCATCTAAAGCTAAAAGAACACCATTTTCTTTTAATTGTTCACAAAAAGAAACGAAAGAATGATTTGATTCAATAAAGCCACTTTCAGTTAGTTCAATAACTAAGCTATTTTTAGGAAGATCGTATTCCTTCATTTTACTTACGATATCTTTTAAAACCCGCGTTTTTAATACTTGAATATAAGATAAGTTGATTTGAATAATCAAATCAGGAATACTTTGACGTAATTCTTTTAACGTTTTTGTTGCTTGATCAATAATCCATTTTCCTACAGGAATAATTAAATTACTTTGTTCAAGTATCGGAATAAATTCCATTGGGGAAATCGATCCAAATTCATCACAATGAAAACGAAGTAAAGCTTCTAAACTATGTATTTGATTTTTCTTCATATCCATAATCGGTTGATAATAAAGTTCAAAGCCTTTAAATTGATGATTAACGGATAAATGAAAGATTTTAAGTAATTCTGTTCTTTTTAAGAATTGTTGATAGCTTTCAATAGAGAAGATAAAATAAGTGTTTTTTCCATTTTGTTTAGCTTGATTTAAAGCAAATTCACTCCATTGCATCATTAAAGTATAATCTGTTACTTGATAATCATTTAAATCTAAAATCCCCGCAGAAATTGTAAAGAAAATTTCATATTTTTTATTTTCAATCATTTTAGCAATTTCTTTAGCAATTTGTTTATAAAGATAAACTGCTGTCTCTTGGGTTCCTTCTTCATCAAAAACAATAAATTCATCAGCTACAATACGATACAAACTTTGATATTTATTTAAAACATTTTGAATACAATTGGCTGTTTCTTTAAGTGTTTGATCTCCGTATTCCATTCCTAATTTTTCGTTGATTCCTTTAAAATCATCGATTCCTAAACGTAGAATGAATCCCTTATTTAAAGTATCTATATGGTTGATAAAATCAATTTTCCATCCTGCTTCACCAATTAAACCACTGGCATTATCTGCAATCTGTTTTTTACCGATTTCATTAATACATCCAACTAGATAACGTACACTTCCTTCTTCATCTAATAAACCTTTACCTCGACAATTGATCCAAATCGGTTCTCCCTTTTTATCAAGCCAACGGTATTGTAAATTGTGAAAAGATTTTTGTCTTGTTGTAATTTGATGGATATCCTCCATCAATAATTCAAAATCATTTTCATAAACCACTTGGCGATGATTTTCCATAACATGATGAAATTCGTTGTCAGGTAGATTAAATCTTTCAAGTGCTTGTGGAGATATAAAATAACGATCTTTCTTTAAATCATAAATATAAAGATAATCATCCATGCATTCATTTAAATTTAAAATATAATTTTTTAAAGCACGATACGACATTCTTTTCATTCTATACTAATCTCCCTCTTTTTGATCTAGTTTATTTAATATATTTTTAAACCTGTCTTTTGTATAAATTACAGGTACTGGATAGAGTGGATTGGCTTCTTTATAAGCAGCATTGGCCATTTCTTCTTTATCTTTCTCACTCATTTCAAATGAAATGTTGGATACTCCCATTTGCTCATTTTGTTGTTTTAAATAATTGATCCATTGTTTTCCCGTTTTAAAATGGCTACCTAAATACGTCACCATTTCTTGTAATGGCGTTTCAATCACACTTCCATAATCGTCTAAAATCATTGGCATTAACAGAGCAATCATTTCGCTATGAGCTAAATTATATTTTCCTCCTAATGCATGAGCCAAGGCATGAATATTACCCACACATGCTTCACTAAAGCACATGCCTGCTTGATAACTCGCTAAAAGAAGAGCAAGTCGTGCTTGATTATTTTCAGGTTCTTCACAAGCTATCGGTAAATAATATGTAATCAATTTAATGACTTGTAAACATTTTTCTTTAGTATCTTTACGATGATAAGCTTCATTTAAATAAGCTTCGATAGCATGGCATAAGGCATCCATTGCACCGTAATACGTTTGTTTACTATTTAATGTATAAGTCAAAGTAGGATCAAGCAATGCATAATGACAAATTAAACTAGGATCATTGATCGTATATTTAAAATGAGTAGAATGATCCTTAATTACAGTGGTGATGCTTGATTCGGATCCTGTTCCAGCTGTGGTAGGTACACCAATAAAAAGCGGAACACTTTTTCTAATTTTTAAAACACCCTTTAAATCATTAAGGGAACGCTTTTTCCTAGTGAGGCGAGCAAGTAAAGCTTTCGATGCATCTAAAATAGATCCTCCACCAATTGCAATGACACAATCACAATGATAATAGTGGTATTCATCAACCATTTTTTCTACTAAAAGATCTGTCGGTTCTTGTGTAACTTCACTAAAATAAATCGCATCAGCTAATTCTTTTTGAACTATTTGAAAACGATCTTGTTGTAATGTTCTTAGACTTGCGACAATAAAGGGTCTTTGCTTTTTATTTTGATAAATAATTTCTATGATTTTCTTATAAGCATCTTGATTTACATAACATTTTGGTTTTCGATAACGAACTTTTTTCATAAAAAAACCTAATCCTTTTTGATAAAAACGTATTAACAACCTATTCAGCCTCCTACTAGCAGTTTAATTATAAAACTATTTTTATATTTATTCAACAAACTTACCTTATTCATTCAAATTTTAACCTAATCCTTATTTTTTTAACGTTTATTTAATGATTTATTTTATCATCAAAACGCCTTGACGTAACACCTCTTGTTATTTAATGACCTTATTCCCTCGTTTTTCGATGAAAGGTTTTGCTGTAATGGAAACATGCGTTTCTATTAAAGACGTAGACACAGCCTTTTCTAAAGCATCACATAACTTTGTAGCAATTTCTAAATGAAGGTAGCGATAATGAACATCAAGAAAATCCAAATACCCTTTTTTCGTGATATCACCAAAGCCGACAATTTTACCCTCAATTTTAGCAACATAAGTAGTATACTCTAAAAAAGAACGATGCCACTTTTCTAAATCGACTGAACCATTTGCCCAAGCATCAACTTGTTCCTTCGTATAATCTTGAATATTAACAAAATGGACAGTTTGATAAAAAAGTTGAACGATTTCTTCTAGATCTATTCTTTGATAAGTTTTTATTTCAATCATAAGCGACCTCCTTTTGTTAAGTTTTATTAACATAAATTTAACAGAAGTGGAGTTGTATTAAAAGTAAAATAATTTTATATTATAAATGAATAAAGATTGAAGCGTGAGGGATTAATTTATGAGTATAGAAAATGTATTAAGTTTATTAGGTGGGCTCGGTCTGTTTCTATTTGGGATGCAACTGATGGGAAATGGACTTGAGGTTGCTGCCGGGGATTCTTTAAAATCCATTCTACAAAAATTAACATCTAATCGTTTTTTAGGTGTTCTAGTCGGTGCTGGTGTCACAGCCGTTATTCAATCAAGTAGTGCAACGACCGTCATGGCTGTTGGGTTTGTCAATGCAAAAATGATGACTTTACAACAAGCTGTTTGGATCATCATGGGAGCTAATATTGGAACAACCATCACAGGTCAATTAATTGCCTTAGATATCGGTGCTTTAGCGCCATTACTTGCTTTTATCGGAATTATGATGATGTCTTTTATGAAAAAGAAAAAAACACAAGATATCGGTCAAATCATCGCTGGTTTAGGTATTTTGTTTATTGGTATGAACCTTATGTCAACGGCAATGATGCCTTTAAGAGAATCACAAAAATTTGTCGATATCGTTACTCATTTCTCCAATCCATTAATTGGGATTCTTATTGGTGCACTATTTACAGCAATCATCCAATCAAGTAGTGCATCCGTTGGTATTCTTCAAGCATTAGCAACAAGTGGAATCATTGGTTTACATGAAGCTGTTTATGTTCTATTTGGTCAAAACATTGGAACATGTATTACAGCGGTATTAGCTTCCATTGGTTCAAGTCGCGAAGCTAAACAAACAACTATCATTCATTTAACTTTCAACATTGTTGGAACAATTTTATTTACCTTCATTTGTATGGCAACTCCATTAGTCAATTTTGTTATCCATGTTACCCCAGGAAATGCACCACAACAAATTGCAAATATGCATACCTTATTTAATGTTTGTACAACCTTAGTATTATTACCTTTTGGTGTGCAACTTGCTGATTTTGCTAAAAAAATCTTACCAGATGAACCTGTAAAAGCAAAAGATGATCGTTTACTTTATCTTCAACCAGCTAATTTAAATCAAATACATCTTGGTACAACTTCCATTCTTTTAAATCAAGTTAAAGATGAAACAAATCATATGTTAGAATTAGCTTATCAAAATCTAGAAATTGCCTTTAATCAATTGATTCATTTTGATGAAAAACAAAGTACACTCATTTATGAACAAGAACAAGATGTCAATTATTTAAACAAGGCGATATCCCATTATATTTCCATTGCTTTAACAAATCCTTATATTACAATTACTCAATCACAAAAACTTAGTTCTTATTATTTAGTATTAGTGGACATTGAACGAATTTCGGATTATGCGATCCATATCAATCACCAAGCTAAAAAAGATCTACAAAACCAACTCAATCAAGAAGAAATTCAAGCCATTACAACGATGCGAAAATTAACTTTACAAAACAAAAAACTCCTTGATCAAAAAGATCAATTAAAACAACAAGTAGATCACATCAATCATTTAGCCCATACTTGGCGTCAAAAACAAATTCAAGATTTAAAAAATAAAAATTGTTCAAATGAAATGGGTATGATGCTTAACAATGTCTATACCGATTTTGAAAGAATCAACGAACATGTTTACAGCATGGCTAAAGAATTAAATAAAACAACAAAATAATATTTATCTAATCTACTCTTTTTATGGAGTAGTTTTTTTGTATATAAAATTTTTTAATATGATTTGAAATGTTTCAATACCCTTTTTTAAATATTTAAAAGAAAACAGAGTCAAAATATAAAGCTCTGTTTCTTTTTAATTTATAAATAAGATAGATGTTAGGACAAATAGTGTTATTATTCTCTTTTTTGTTTTCGATAAGCAACTTGTTGTAATGTTTGTTTTACTTTTTTAATATCTAAAGGCTTTGTAATATAATCACTCATACCTGCTTGTAAACTTTGATAAATATCATCTTGAAAAGCATTAGCAGACATACCAATAATTGGAATAGAGGTAGCATCTTTCTTTAATGATTTACGAATAAGACGCGTAGCCTCAATCCCATCCATAACAGGCATCATAACATCCATAAAAATAAAATCATAATAGTTAACTGTTGATTTTTCAAAAGCTTCTAGTGCTTCTTTTCCATTGTTCACACAATCAACTAAGATGCCTTCATCTTCTAAAATCATTTTAGCGATTTCTTGATTTAAGGCATTATCTTCGACAAGTAAAGCATGATAGCCAGAGAGATTTATTGCTGGAATAGAGCTTTCTTCACAAAGTGAAGTTAAAGCATGAGGATCGATTTCAAAAGGAATCGTTAAGATAAATTTAGTCCCTTTTCCCTCCTCACTTTCTAATTCGATTGTTCCATTCATTTGTTCTATAATTTCTTTAACAATGCTTAATCCTAACCCTGATCCATTGTAAGAAGATAAAGGAACAAGTCCTTCTTGAGAGAATGGTTCAAATGCATGTTTTTGAAACTCTTTAGACATCCCTCTACCTGTATCTTGACATATAAATTGGTAAATAGCATAATTATCACTTGCATCTAGTTCTTTACAATAAAGAATTAAATCTCCACCTCGTCGATTGTATTTAATTCCATTATTTGATAAATTCATTAAGGCACGATTAAGATGATCCGGACTTCCAATTAAATAACGATGTTTGATCGTACTCATTTCTTTTCCACCGTGAAAATGGATCCCATTTTCACTGGCTTGAACACTCACTACATTAAGTTGTTTGCCTAACAGATCAATTAAATCAAAAGGTTTATGTTCTAAAATAATTCCTCCAGCTTCGACTTTACTAATATCTAAAACATTATTAACAATGGACAATAAATATTGTGCCGCATCATAAATTTTATCTCGACACTCTTGTAACTTTTCGATATCTTCTTTATGACGATTTTCCATTTCTAACATACCTAAAATACCATTGATCGGTGTACGAATATCATGGGACATTCTCCTTAGAAAAACAGTTTTTGCTTCATTAGCTTTGTTTGCTTCTTTAGCGATAGCAATCCAGTTTTGTTCTTTTCGTTTTTCATCACTTATTAAGCGAGTAACATAAAGAACATGGCTAACACGTCCTTTTTCATCTCGACGTTTAACAATAAAACGGGCTGTATGCCAATTTCCATCTTGAGCTAAATATTCTTGAGCTATCGTTTCTTCGTTTCCTAAACGATTAGCTAAAGTAGATAAATCAAGAAATTCCATGATTCTTTCTTGGTATTCAGGGATCACGATAGATTTACATAATTTTTGCATTTCAAAAGAAGCTTTTCCTGTTTTTCCAGTTAAATAATGGACAGTATCATCACTGGCTATTTCTTCATAGGTATCCTTTTGTAAATCAATTCTAAAAATAGCATAATAAATTTTACTGATTGCTTTTAAAACTTCATTACTTAATTTTTCTTTTTGAAGCGCTTCTTCTAGATCTTGTTGATATTTTTGTTCCGCTGTGATGATATCATCAATGTGTCGAAATGCAAGTAAAGCTATATCTTCAAAACCTTCATTTTGAACTAAAACAACTTGTGCTTCAAAATAGCAATGTTGACTTAAATTAGGAACGCTTTGATAACGATAAATAAAACGATCTGCTTTCTTTAAGCTTTGAATAATATGATCTAGATTCATTTGGTATAAAAATTCATCTTGATTAAATTCAGATACAAAAAGTGAAGAATAAAGCTGTATATATTTTGAATAGCAATAAGCTTTTCGAGATTCATTACTAAACATTTTAGTTACATTAGCTTCATCAGCTACTTTGATAATTTCAGCACGATCATGTTTTAAATCAAGGTAGTAAACACTGGTGTAATCTTTACATAAAACGTCCAAAAACATTCTTTCTTTTTTTAATTCTTCGCTATTCTTTTTGAGTTTTGTTAAAACTTCTTGATTATGTTCATCCTTTTTTTCATTTTTTGCTAAAATAACATCATCTACATAACGAAAGCCCATAATAAGTTGATTAGAATTTTTTAAAAGGACATATTTTACTTGGCAATCATGATGAAGTCCTTGTAAGAGGATATCACAAATAAAGCTATAATCATCTCTTTGAGATAATTCTGATAAAATATGATCTAATTGGATTTGTTCTTCTATCTTTTTCTTTTCTTCATCCAAAGCATATTTTTGTATGAAGTGTTCACACATTTGATAGTAGTCGTTTTCCTGAGTATTTTGTTCAATAAGTTTGCCAAAGGCTTTGATTAGCTTTACTTTTTTTGTATTAATATCAATTAAACAAATACTAATATAATCATTTCCTAAAGCGTTTAGAAAGTGATTATAATGATGGATTTGTCCTAAAGAAGCTTCTTGATCTTTACTCATCTTTTTTCCTCCCTGCTTTTAACTTTATTATTTATTTTACTGCTAATAAAATGGACTGTCAAATAAGGTAAAAAAGAGATTGCAACAACGTACCATCTCTTTTAGTGGTTTATTAATTTAAATCCAACAAAGCTTTTTTAATACTATCTATACTTATCGATTTAATAATATGTCCATTCATTCCTACGGAGTAACTTTTTGAATATCATCACTAAATACATTTGCACTCATCGCTAGAATTGTTACTTTTTTAGCGTCTTTTCTTGGTAAAGCACGAATGATCTTCGTTGCTTCCCAACCATCTAAATAAGGCATCATGATATCCATAAAAATCGTATGGATTTCATTAGGTTTAGAATTTTTAAAACAATCAACTGCTTCTAACCCATCTTTAGCCTCAACAACATTAAATCCTAAATCTCCTAGTAGCATATGAACAATTTCTCTATTTAAAGCAATCTATTTCAGGTTGCTTTTTATATTTTAAAATACAATTGTATTGTTAAAATTGATAATCATCAAATTTTTTTTCTTAATTATGATTAGTGAAGCTAATATCATTTTCTTTATC
>URQL01000067.1 GCA_900550005.1 uncultured Erysipelotrichaceae bacterium | reverse complement strand
TTCATTATGGTACAATGCATATTATTGTATCCCAACAGCAATTCTTTGCTTTATTTTGGTCACATTGCTTCTTCCAAAACTAAAACGTGTATAAACGGTGTGACCTTGTGTGACGATTTCTTTTTGATTAGTATGAAAAGTAATCGGTTAACTTTATTTGTACATAAAAATAGAGAGGGATGGGGAAGTTAAAAAAAAGGAAAATAAACGATAACGCTTATCTTCCTTTTTTTGTTTGTTGTTTTTTGTTTATACACAAAATTTACTTTTTAATTTTGGCTGCCATCGCTATAATTGACCTGTAAATTTTGAAAGCGGGGGGAGTAAGTAAATTAGAGCGTAGTTCGACAAGTTTTATCGTGAATATCTTATACAATGGGTGTCGAAGTAAACAAATATGTTTACGGCAAAAGAGAGATCTAAACTTAAATTTTAAGAGAAGGAGAATCCATCTATCAGCCTAAAAGTGGAGTCTAATTCCTAATTTAGATCTTCTTTTTTTATTTTAAGTAAAAAAAGAGGTGTTCACATAATAAAAAAAGGGTGTATAATAGAAAAGTGATAGAAAGAAGGAAAGTCATGGATAAACCTAAGTTTAAAGATGAGGTTTACATTCATTGTTATAAGCATAACGGTAAATTTCATCGAAGCTGGTCAAAAGGTTTAGTTCTAGATGCTACGAGTGAGCACACAATCGCAATTAATGTAAAAACCCTTGTAACAGAATCGGATGGACGTATTTGGTATACAAGAGAGCCCGCCATCGTTTACCTTCCAACACATCAGTGGTATAATGTCATTTGTATGATTAGAAATAATGGAGTTTATTTTTATTGTAATATTGCTTCACCTTGTTTATGGGATGGCGAAGCCATTAAATATATCGATTATGACTTAGATTTAAAAGTATTTCCCGATTGTAAATATAAAATATTAGATGAAGAAGAATACAACAACCATCGAAAACTAATGAATTATCCACCTGAATTAGATCGTATTTTAAGAAATCAATTAGATGAATTAATTACGATGGTCGAAAATGAAGAGGGACCTTTCAAACCAGGGTTTAGTGAACATTGGTATCATGTGTATCAAGAACTAAAACGTAACGAAAAGTAGTCATATTCTACTTTTTTTTTTCATAAGATGTATGTTAAAATAAAGGCGGTGATAAAAATGTGTACATTAATGATGAACGATGTCAAAGCTACACAAGACTTTGGCTATCGATTAGGAAGTCTAATTAATAAAAGAACAGTTATTTTACTTACAGGAGATTTAGGTGCTGGAAAAACAACATTTACAGCGAGTTTAGCAAAAGGATTAGGTGTTAAAGAAATTGTCAATTCACCTACCTTTACGATTTTAAAAGAATATGACAGCGGACGTCTGCCTTTATATCATTTTGATGCTTATCGTTTAGAAGGCAATGAACAGGATCTAGGTTTTGATGAGTACATCGATGATGAAGCTGTCAGTGTGATCGAATGGCCCATGTTTATGCAAGAAGATCTTCCTGATGAGTATATGCAAATTGAAATCAAAAGAATTGAAGATGACAAGCGACAAATGAAAATCACTTGTGTAGGAAAAGAATATGAAAAATTATGTCAGGAGGCTCTAAATGAAAACATTAGTAATGGATACTTCAAATAATTATTTAGCGATTGCTTTTTACCAAGACGATAAGCTCATTGATCAATGCAAAATAGAAGCATTAAAAAAACAATCTGAACTTGCTATTCCAATGATGCAAAAAATGTTAGGATCTGTTTCTTTAAAGGATATTGATGAAATGATCATTGCCATTGGACCAGGATCTTATACAGGTGTGCGTATTGCTTTAACAATTGCTAAAACTTTAGCTGCTGTTTGTCCAGTTAAAGTAAAAGCCATCTCTTCATTAAAAATGCTTGCTGGTTATGATAAAGCCATGGCAATCATTGATGCAAGAGGGAAAAAATATTATGTTGGTATTTATAATCAAGGACAAGTTGTATTAGAAGATCAACTCGCTACTGAAGAAAGATTAATTGAGTTAAAACAAGAATATTCCGATTATTTAATCAAAATGTATGATGAATCGATTGATTTAACAAAAAATCTTTATGCATTAGCTAAGCAAGAAGATTATGTTGAAAATGTGGATGCACTCGTTCCTTGCTATATTAAAGAAGTAGAGGCTAAAAAACAATGTTTATAGAGATGCAATTAGAAGATATCGACCAAGTATTAGAAATTGAAAAAAGATGTTTTAATCATCCTTGGCAAAAAAAAGACTTTGTATTTGAACTTACTGAAAATCCCTTTGCCTACTATAAAGTAATAAAAAATGATCAACAAATCATAGGGTATATTGGTTATTGGATTAGAGATCAATATGTAGAAATTACAAATGTAGCTGTTGATTTACCTTATCAAAGACAAGGGTATGGTCTGTCATTATTAGAACAATGTCAAAAAGACAGTCTATTACAAAAGGCCACTATTTTTACGTTAGAAGTAAGAAAGTCAAATAGTAAAGCCATTCATCTTTATGAAAAATTTGGCTTTGTTAAACAAGCTGTACGTAAAAATTATTATACAGATACAAATGAAGATGCTTATTTAATGATGAAAGAGGTGAAATAAAATGGCTATTATTTTAGCAATTGAATCAAGTTGTGATGAAACAGCAGTCGCCATTTTAAAAGATAAAAAAGAATTACTTGCAAATGTTGTTTCAACCCAAATTGATACACATAAACTTTATGGAGGCGTTGTTCCTGAAATCGCAAGTCGTATGCACGTACAAAATATCAGTTATGTAATTAAAGAAGCTTTACAACAAGCAAATCTTACTTTAGAACAAGTGGATGCTATTGCTGTAACAAAAGGGCCGGGATTAGTAGGGTCTTTACATGTAGGGATGCAAGCAGCTAAAACTTTAGCTTTAGCTTATAATAAACCTTTGATCGGTGTCCATCATATTGCTGGTCATATTTATGCTAATGAGCTTAGTGAACCGATGCAATTTCCAATGCTTGCCCTTGTTGTCTCAGGAGGTCATACGGAACTTATTTATATGAAAGAACACTTACATTTTGAAGTTATTGGCACAACGCTTGATGATGCCATTGGAGAAGCCTATGATAAAGTAGGTAGAGTATTAAAAGTACCTTATCCAGGAGGACCACAAATCGATCGTTTAGCAAAACAAGGTAAACCAAGCTATAACTTACCTAAACCAATGGATGACGATACTTATAATTTTTCTTATAGTGGATTAAAATCTGCTGTAATCAATCTTGTTCATAATCTTCATCAAAAAGGATTAGAAGTGGATGCCAATGATTTAGCTTGCTCATTTCAAGAAGCAGCTTTAGGTGTTCTTATTGAAAAAACCAAAAGAGCAGCTTTAAATTATCACGTAAAACAAGTTGTTGTAGCTGGAGGAGTAAGTGCCAATTCAAAATTAAGAGCGGATTTGAAACAAGCTTTTGATGCAACTTCGATCCAATTAGTTTTACCTCCACTTTGGTCATGCACAGATAATGCAGCAATGATTGCCATGGCTGGAAGTTATATGTATGATAAACAACTATTTTCATCATTGGATTTGAGTGTTAAACCAAATTTAGCTTTATAAGGAGGATTAGAAAATGGAAAAGAAAGAAACAAAAATATCACAAGCGACCATGTCACGTTATCCAATTTATTTAAAAGCTTTAAGAAAAATGCAACATGAAGGTAAAGAAGTCTTTTTATCAAGTGAACTTTACGAAGCCACAGGAATTCAAGATACAACGATCCGTCGAGACTTTACTTACCTAGCTAAACAAGAAAGCTTAGGACAAAGAGGAAAGGGATATGATGTAAAACATTTAATTGATATTTTAAATGAAGTTTTAGGATTAGGATTACATGAACCGATTATTTTAATTGGGGTAGGAAACTTAGGAAGTGCCATTTTAAAATATAATCGTTGGCAATATACCGTTGGTCAAATCGTTTGCGCATTTGATCTAGACCCAAATAAAGTAGGGGAACGTTTTGGTGTAAAACTTTATAATATTGAAGATTTAGAAGAAAAATTTCCTGAAAATTGTAAAATTGCTATTTTAGCAATTAGTCAAGATGTTCAAGAAACGGTTGATCGTTTAATGGATCTAGGAATCAAAGGAATTGTTGATTTCACACATACGCATTTTACAGTTAAACCAGGAGTAGAAGTCCAAACTGTAGATGTTGTTGTAGCAATTCAAGAATTAGCAATCAAAATGCACTTAAATAACGAATCTGAAGAAGATTAAAAAAATACTTGAAAAAAAAACAAAATAATGGTAAAAATAAAGTTACAAGTAATGATTTGAGAACAACTATCACTTTTTAAAGCGAGTTTTGGATGGTGAGAGCAAAGCAACGAAGATAGAATTGGAACACTCAATGAACTAGGTAGGAGAAATAACAGTAGACTACCTCGCTAAAGTGGCGTTAACACAAAGAGAGCATCAATAGATGAATAAGGATGGTACCGCGGTCAACTCGTTCCTTTTTAGGAACGAGTTTTTTTATTTTAATAAGGAGGAAAGAAAATGTTTGAATTTGAAACAATCAGAGAATTATATGAAATGGTTATTTCTAATAATTTATTAGAAAGTGAATCATTAGAATATGTTGAATTAGAAGGATGGGTTCGTACAAATCGTGATAACGGTAAAGTCGGATTTATTGCATTAAATGATGGTACATATTTTAAAAATGCACAAATCGTTTATTTAGTGGAAACACTTAAAAACTATGATGAAATCAGAAAAGTTAAAACTGGAGCAGCTATTAAAGTTTTAGGTAAATTTAAACTTACACCAGAAGCAAAACAACCATTTGAAATTGAAGCAACTCAAATTGTGATTGAAGGAGATTGTGATGAAGATTATCCATTACAAAAGAAACGTCATACTTTAGAATATTTAAGAGAGATTCCACATTTACGTCCTCGTACAAATACATTCATGGCTGTATTTAGAATTCGATCATTACTTGCAATGGCAATTCATGAATTTTTCCAAGATCAAGGTTTTGTTTATGTCACAACACCACTTATTACTGGAAATGATGCAGAAGGTGCAGGAGAAACTTTCACCGTTACAACAAGAACAGATGGAGATTATGAAAAAGATTTTTTTGGTAAAAAAGCTTCTCTTACTGTTTCAGGACAATTACATGTTGAATCATTTGCTTTAGCATTTAGAGATGTTTATACATTCGGACCGGCATTTAGAGCTGAAAACTCAAATACAAGTCGCCATGTAAGTGAACTTTGGATGGTTGAACCTGAAATCGCATTTGCTGATTTAGAAGATGATATGGATTTAATGGAAGACTTAGTTAAATATTGTATTCAATATGTTTTAGATAATGGTGAAGCAGAAATGGAATTCTTAAACCAATTTGTTGATAAAACATTATTAGATCGTTTAACTCATGTATTAAATTCAGAATTTAAACGTTTAGATTATACAGAAGCCATTGAAATCCTTAAAAAATCAGGTAAAAAATTTGAAGAACCTGTAGAATGGGGAATTGATTTAGCGAGTGAACATGAAGTTTACATTACCGATGAAGTGGTTAAAGGACCAGTCTTTTTAACAAACTACCCTAAAGATATTAAAGCGTTCTATATGCGCGTTAATGATGATAACAAAACAGTTGCAGCTTGCGATATGCTCGTTCCTGGAATTGGAGAATTAATTGGTGGTAGCCAAAGAGAAGAACGTTATGATATCTTAAAACAACGTATGGAAGAATTAGGAGTAGAACAAGAAAATCTACAATGGTATATGGATCTAAGACGTTATGGTGGTGTTCAACATGCTGGATTCGGTATTGGTTTTGAACGTTTAGTTATGTATATCACAGGTATGAAAAATATTCGTGATGTTTTACCTTATCCACGTACACCTAGAAATCTTAAATTTTAAGAGTTGTCCTAGACAACTCTTTTTTTGTTTGATAGAATACTTTTTGTAAACAATTACGGGAGGACAACCACTATGGAAATTATTCAATACGAACCAAAATATAAAGAGGATGTACGTCGTATTTGTATCAACACAGGTTCACCAGAAAAAAAGACAAACAAAGAACATTATAACTTTTCATTAATGATGTATTGTGATCCTTACATTGATCATGAAACAGCATTCTTGATTTTGGATGATGAAAGCAAAGTTAGAGGATATATTCTTTGTGCGACAAACTACGATCACTTTGAAACGGTTATGAAACCTTATATCGATAAAATCAAAACGGATTGTCCAAATTTTGCTAATCGTACAGATATTTCAAACTACGCAAAATACAAAGAAAATTATCCAGCACACTTGCATATCGATATTGAAGAAAGTTATACTGGAAATCATCATGGGACAAAATTAATGCAAACTTTAATCCAATATTTAGAAGCAAACCATATTAAAGGGGTAATGCTTGGGGTAGATAAAGCAAATAAACGTGCTGTGTCTTTTTATAGTAAAATGGGATTTAAAGTATTAGAAGAAACAGAATTTGGGGCAACATTAGGATTGAAATTAGATTAGGCAACCATTGTTGCTTTTTTTATAAGGGGGATCATTATGCGAATAATCTATATTAATGGAGTTATTGATACCATTACAAATGGATTAAAAGAAGCCTTTGTAGTGGAAAATAAAAAATTTATTTATGTAGGATCAACAAAAGAAGCTTTGCAATACCAAACCAAAGAAAGTAAAATCGTTGATTTACAACAAAAATATGTAACAGCAGGTTTTAATGATAGTCATATGCATGTTTTAAATTATGGCTATACACTAACGATGTGTCCTTTAACAAAAGTAAAATCAATTACAGAATTAAAACAAGCTTTAAAAGCGTATATTCAAAAAGAAAAAATAACAAAGGGAGCGTTTGTTAAAGGGAGAGGATGGAATCATGATTTCTTCGAAGATGAAAAACGTTTTCCAACGCGTCAAGATTTAGATGATGTATCTTTAGATCATCCTATTTTAATTACACGTACTTGTGGACATATTGCAATATGTAATACCAAAGCTTTAGAAATTTTTGACATTGATGAAAACACACCTCAAGTAGAAGGGGGTTACTTTGATGTTAAAACGGGCGTATTTAAAGAAAATGCTATTGATTTAATTAATGCTAAAATGCCTCAACCTACGGTTGAACAAATTAAAGAAATGCTAAAAAGAGCATTTAAGTCTTTAAATCAATACGGCATCACTTCTGCGCAAAGTGATGATCTACTTGTTTTTGGAAATTATCATGACATTTTAGAAGCATACCATCAGTTAGAACAAGAACAAGCAATGAGTGTTAAAATCTATGAACAATCCCATTTCACTTCCTTAGAAAGCTTAAAACAATTCATTGATGAAGGTTATCATACTGGAGTAGGAAACGACTATTTTAAAATTGGTCCATTAAAAATGATGGCGGATGGTTCTCTAGGAGCAAGAACTGCTTTACTTTTAGAACCTTATCAAGATGATCAAACCACAAAAGGGATTCAAGTTTATGACACACAAACCTTAAATGAAATGGTGGATTATGCATCTTATCATGGCATGCAAGTCGCTATTCATGCAATTGGGGATGGCGCTTTAGAAATGGTTTTACAAGCTTATGAAAATACCCTTGCTAAACATCCACGTTCAAATCATCGTCACGGTGTGGTACATTGCCAAATCTCCAATCCATCACAACTCGAACGTTTTAAAAATTTACAATTACAAGCTTACATTCAATCGATTTTTTTAGACTATGATGTGTTGATTGTAAAGGATCGTGTTGGTAAGCGTGCAAATTCAAGTTATGCTTTTAAAACCTTTTATGATTTTAATCATGCATCGAATGGTTCGGATTGTCCAGTAGAATTACCTGATGTTTTAAAAGGGATGCAATGTGCAATCACGCGCTGTTCTACTAGAGGAATTGGTCCTTATTTACCAAATCAAGCTCTTCGTATTCATGAAGCTTTACAATCTTTTACTTTAAATGGTGCTTATGCTCCGTTTGAAGAAAAGGTTAAAGGATCGATAGAAGTCGATAAAGTTGCTGATTTTGTGGTATTAAGCGAAAATTTACATCAAATCGATCCGTTCAAATTGGTTGAAGTTGATGTGTTAAAAACGTATGTTGATGGAAACTGTGTCTATGCAAAAGAAGAATAAGAGCTTAAATCTCTTATTCTTTTTTGATTAATTGAAATAGAAAACTAAATACAACAAAACTAAGAGGTTTAAAAACAAAATGAACAATCGAAGA
>URQL01000066.1 GCA_900550005.1 uncultured Erysipelotrichaceae bacterium | reverse complement strand
TCAATTAATCAGCTTGCCTATTTTTGAAAATGTCAGTGGACTTATTGTCAATAAGACACTACTTGAAAAAGAAGGATTAACTCTTCCTACCAATCAAGAAGAATTTTTAAATTGCTTAGCCGTTTTAAAAGAAAAAGGGTATACGCCAATTCAATCTGCTTTAAATCATGTTTATTCGAATTTAGTTTATAGCGAAGCTCTTACTTTAATTGGCAATAATGGTCAATTAAGTAATCAATTCAATCGAGGTAATGTTGAAAATATTGAAATGTTATTACCTATTTTTGAAATGATTGAAACAATGGTAAATGAAGGCTACAGTGATCCAACGATCAACGAAACTTATCCAAGTGATAATTACGATAAAGCGATTTTGGAGTTCTTTGAAGGAAATGTCGCTTTTTGGCCATGCACTGGCGAAAATACGAGTGGAATGAAAAAACGAGAATCTAAATCAGAATCTTTTAAAAATGCCCCTTTTGAATATGAATTTATTTATTCTCCTATAGGTGAAAAAGGAGCTTATGGTTATGAAGATGTGTGGGGTGGTTTTTCAATTAATAAAAATACGAATAAAAAAGATTTAGCGATTGAATTTATGAACTTTTTAAGTCAAGAAGAAAACCTTAATTTACTAGCCAATACAAAGGGGATGCCAAGCGTTGCAAAAAATCGTGACAATGCTTTTTATACAAATTTGGATAATGAAAAATTGATTGAAGAAAGTTACCAAGATGAAGGCATCATTTCTCTTTCAACAAAATCAAAAATTGCGGATGTGTGTAATCAATATGCAAATGGAAATTATAACTCTGCTAAAGAAGCTCTCGAAGCTTTGAGTAAAAAAATAGAAAAAACAAAATAAAAGAAAGTAGAATGTATTTCTACTTTCTTTTATTAAGTGAATGTTGTAAAAAAATTAAAAATTACGACTTGTACTTGGATAATAAAAAGGGTATTATATATTTGAAAAGTCACAGAAATTTTAAATAATGCATCTTGATCCTAATAGCTGTGACTATTAAGAAGCGAAAGCTTCTTTTTTATATTGGATAAAGTTCTTTTAATTGTTTAGCGACATAGGCAGTTAAATTTTGTTGATGGGTTTTATAATAGGTTTCCAATTTAACAGGATCATGGATAACCACTTTTTGTTTGTTGAACTGATTAAATATTTCCTCTAATTCTTTTTCAGTCAGTTCAACTTGAATGGAATAGAGTCCTCGAATGGTAAGAAAGGAAAGTTGTAATTTAAAACGTGTAGGAAATTGTATATCAAAGATCAAAATTCTTTTTTTGATTGCTTCTTGAATGACTTCAATTGTTAAGGATACCATTTCACCATAATTAAAACAATGTACTTCTGTTTGTTCTTTAAGTTTGATTTGAATCCTTGATGAACCGACAACAAGAATTTCCTGATCTTTTTTAATTAATTCATTGGTAATGATATAATCGTTATCTAGTAATATACGCATGATGATCACCTCAAGATTAGTATAGCTTAATTCTTTGCAAAAAGGAATTGTATGTTATAATGTAAGTGCTATAAATAGGAGGTCAATATGAAAAAAATAGAACAATTTAAACGATTCGAAAAAAGAATACCCATTCAATTTCAATCAGACGATTATTACAATGAAGATTTTCAAATTGTATTTTATTTTCAAGATGGACAAATGCAACGTGTTCATGGATTTTATGATGGGAATTCAACTTATGTGATCCGTTATATGCCAATGTATGTTGGTAAATATTCTTATCGTACTTATGCAAAACAAAAAGAATTAGATGGTTTAACAGGTGAATTTGAATGCTATGAAGCAACTGACAATAATCATGGTATCGTCAAAGTAAAAAAAGATGTTACTGTCGGCGGGGCATTTAAAGATGAAGAAGATGCTTTCCATTTTAGTTATTTAGATGGGACTTCTTATCATCCTTTTGGAACGACGATTTATGCTTTTATTTACCAAGATGAAGCTTTACAATTAGAAACTTTAGAAACATTAAAAGAATCTGGTTTTAATAAAGTAAGAATGTGTGTGTTTCCTAAATATTATCGCTATAACGAAAAAGAGCCTACACAAACACCTTACATTAAAACAAGCGAAGGTTGGAGTTATGATGAATTTGATCATAAATTCTTTCAACATTTAGAAAAACGAATTGATGATTTAGATAATTTAGGAATCGAATGTGATTTGATTTTATTCCACCCTTATGATCATTGGGGATTTGCATTAATGAGTCAAACTCAAGATGATCGTTATTTAAAATATATTATTTCTAGACTTGCAAGTTTTAAAAATATTTGGTGGGCTTTAGCTAATGAATACGATTTAATGCAAGCAAAATCAAATCAAGATTGGGAAAGATTTGCACGTATCATTCAAAATTACGATCCATATGATCATTTACGTTCAATTCATAATTGCTTACAATTTTATGATCATACGCGACCATGGATCACACATTGCTCTATTCAAAGAATAGATTTATTTAAAACAAGTGAAGAAGTGGATACATGGCGTGAACTTTATCATAAACCAATCGTTGTCGATGAATGTGCTTATGAAGGAAATATTGATTATGGTTGGGGTAATATTACCGGTGAAGAAATGACAAGACGTTTTTATGAAGGTGTACTTCGTGGTGGGTATTTATCTCATGGAGAAACTTATTGTCACCCACAAGATATTTTATGGTGGTCTCATGGTGGAAAGCTTCATGGAACGAGCCCTAAACGAATTGCTTTTTTAAGAAAAATCGTAGAAGAGGCAAAAGGGGATATTGCTTATTTAAAACGCACACCTCAAAATCATGCTTACCTTTGGGATGTAACTTGTGGACATGTCAAAGATGAACAATTCTTCTTCTATTTTGGATTTATGCGCCCAAGTTTTAGAACATTTAAATTACCTGAAGGAAATGTTTATCAAGCAGAAATCATTGATACTTGGGATCAAACGATCACACCTGTTGCAGGAGAATTCCATGATGAATTTACGATCAATATGCCAGGTAAGCAATATATTCTTGTTCGTTTTACTAAAAAATAAAAAGGCTTTAGGCCTTTTTCTATTCATAGATTTGTTTAAAATTATATAATGCTCCAAGTAAATTTGAATCATTATTATATTTACATGGTTTGATAATTGGATGAGCAAAATGGTATTCAAAGTTACCAATGCGTTCTACATAACGTTTGATTCCTTCAATAAATTGAGGTTGTTCGCTAATTCCTCCACCAATTAAAATCACATCGGGATCATAAGTGTATTGAAAGTTATAAGCTTGCATGGCAATATTGAAATAAACATCTTCTAAAGCGTTGATACAAATTTCATCACCTTGATTTGCCCATTCGTAAACTTTTTCGCCTGTTACTTCTTTTGGATCAAGTCCTTTAAGTTTGGCAACACGCATTGTTAATAAGATTGCAGAAGCTTTAAAGGCATAGGTGTTATGTATTGGACTCTTTCCTTGTTCTAATTGTTCGCGTGTATAATCAACAATAATATTGGAAATTTCGCCTGCAATTAAACGATTACCACGAATGATTTTACGATCTTTAATGATTGCTCCACCAATACCACTACCAATGACCATGCATACGGCATCTTTGACATCGCTGGCATTACCTAGCCATACTTCCGCTAATCCAGCACATTTTCCATCATTTTCTACGGCTACGTTTAAGTTATCACATCTTTTTGAGAGAACTTCTGTGATACAACATTCATGTAGAAAGGGAAGACCACCACCATGGTAAATGATTCCTTTTTCTACATCAACAGCCCCAGGAACGGAAATGGCAATTCCTGATAAATCATAAACTTTATATTCTTGATAGACTTCAACTAAACTGTCAATAAAATTATCGATCCCTGTTTTTAAAGAAGGCATCTTATTTTTATGTGAAATGTGCCCTTGATCATCGATTAAGGCATATTTTACAAATGTTCCGCCAATATCAAATACTAAATAATTCATTTTTTTCACTCCTTTTATTCCTTGTTTATTATAAAATAAAATCATAGCGTTTACAACTGTCAAAATAGAATATTCCCAGTTTTAGACTATCTCTTTTTAAAAAAAAGAGTTATAATGAATACACTTAGAAAAGGAGGAAGGCTGAATGGACTTAGAAGTGATTAGAAAAAAAACAGAACAACTCTATCAAAAAAACTATCAATTATTAATTCCTTCTTTTTATTTGATCAATTGTGTAAATTTACTTGTGCAAATATTAATTAGTGGGACAGTAGCGATGATTGTTGGACTGCTTACAGCACCGCTTGTGCAAGGCTTTATTCATATGTCGCTGATGCTTATTCATCAAGAAGTTGATGATTTTGGACTTAAGGATATTTTTATTGGTGTATTTCAATTTGCTAAATATTTTCCATCTTATGTGGTAAGAAATATCATTATCGTTTTTGCTTCTCTATTTAGTACATTACCGGCATTGGTTTTAATCTATATGCAAAATACCGATCAAATGTATCATACGTTTGATAGTTTTCTTTATCTGATTTTTACAAGTGGACTTAACTTTGAAAGAATCAATGACGTATTACAGGCATGTAATTCACCTTTAATTTTTATTTTCTTTTTAGTTGGACTGTTTGTTTATGCTTACTTAACCATTATTTTTGTTTTTGTTCCTTGTATAGTTGAAGACTATGATTATGCATGGAATGAAGCACTTGTTCAATCGGTTAAAATGATGAAAGGACACGTTAAAGAATTTATCTATTTTTGGATTTCTTTATTACCTAATTATTTAGTTTACTTGCTCTTCTCGTTATTAGCTATGCTTGTTTGTCAATGGATCCCAGTATTTGGATCGTCTATTTATTTGGTTATTTCTTTATTAGGTTTAATTTCGATTTATCAAATTCGTTTTTACCAAGGGGTAGCCTTATTTTATATTGAAGTTCGTGATGAAATCAAAAATCCTCATGAATTATTTAGAATTTAGGTGAAACAAAAATGTGTTTCATCTTTTTTATTGTTTTGTTTGACATTTAAGCTTTTGGGACTATAATAGTTAGTATTACAAATGGTTAGTAATACTAACTATTATATGGAGGTGATTGTATGGATAAGGATAATTATATTTTATTTTTACAAGAATATATGCATATGGTGCGTTTTGCATCAAGAACGATCAAAGAAAAATATGATCGGGATAAGGTGAGTAAAGAATCGCCTTTATTATTACATTTGATTGAGCGCTATGGACCGTTAACTCAACGTCAACTTGCAGATAAATTAAAAATAAAACCTTCTACTTTAAGCGTTCGTTTACAAAGATTAGAAGATCTTCATTTTATTAAACGACAAGATGATCCTAATGATAAACGAATTCAAAATGTAGTTTTAACAAGTGAAGGTAAACAAATGTTAGATGAGATTTTTGATTCACTGATGGTTATGATGAAAACGTCTTTTGCCGACTTTAGTGAAGAAGAAATCAAACAAATGATTTCTTATATTGAAAGAATAAATAAAAATTTAAAGGAAGGACTCGAAAAATATGATTAAGTTATTACGAAAGTATATTAAACCTTTTGTAGTTGGAATTCTTATTGTAGTTGGTTTACTTTATGTACAAGCACAAAGCGAACTTGCTTTACCTGATTATATGTCTAAAATTGTTACAAATGGAATTCAAGCAGGAGGTTTTGATAATGCAGTTTTAGAAGTTTGTTCAAAAGATACGTATGATTTAATTAAATTCTTTTTAGATGATGATCAAAAAGATTTTGTTGAAGAAAGTTATGAATATCAAACTGTTGAACAAATGGATGAAGCCCTATTAAAAAAATTCCCTGATATTCAAGAAGGGGCGTATGTGTTAAAAGAAAAAGCCAACCAAGATCAACTTGCAACCTTTCTAACAAAACCGTTGTTGCTTGTTACTGCAATCCGTTCATCAAATCAAATAACAAGTCAAATACCAGAAGGAATGCGTTTAATTGATGCTTTACAATTTATGCCAGAAGCACAAATTGAACAAATTAAAACACAAATGGATGAACAAATGGAAACATTAGGAGATTCTTCTATGCAAATTGCAGCATGTAATGTGGTTAAAAGTGAATATGAAAGTTTAGGTGCTAATCTCGATTCGATTCAAAATCATTATATTATTCATGCGGGAATTAAAATGTTATCTGTTGCTTTACTAGGCGCTTTAGCTTCGATTGTTGTTGGTTTCTTTTCAGCAAGAATTGGTGCTGGTTTTGCGAAAAATTTAAGGAAAGATGTTTTTAGTAAGGTTCAACAATTTTCTACAAAAGAGTTCAATGATTTTTCGACTGCTTCTTTAATTACTCGTACAACCAACGATGTTCAACAAATCCAAAATGTGATCACGATGTGTTTACGTGTTATTGTTTATGCACCGATTATTGGAATTGGAGCTTTATTAAAAGTGTTAGAAAATGCTTCAAGTATGACTTGGATCATTGGTGTTGTTCTTGTCGTATTATTGATTGTGATTATTGCTACTTTTTCAATTGCTTTACCAAAATTTAGCTTGATTCAAAAATTGATCGACCGTTTAAATTTAGTTATGCGTGAAAACTTATCAGGGATGCTTGTAATTCGTGCATTTGGAAACGAAAAAGTAGCTGAAGAACGTTTTGATAAAGCGAATCAAGATACAATGAAAATCAATCTTTTTGTTAACCGTTTAATGTCAACAGTTATGCCAATCATGATGTTTATTATGAACGGGGTATCTTTACTTATTGTTTGGTTTGGGGCAAAACAAATCGATTTAGGAAATTTAGCGATTGGGGATATGATGGCTTTTCTTCAATACAGTATGCAAATTATTATGGCTTTTGTAATGATTGCAATGATTTTTGTAATGATCCCACGTGCTTCTGTAGCTGCAAAACGTGTAAATGAAGTATTAGAAAAAGACTTATCAATTCAAGATCCTGTTAAACCACAACGATTTGATGATCAATTAAAAGGTTTAGTTGAATTTAGAGATGTTAGCTTTTCTTATCCAGAAGCAAAAGAAGAAGTGTTGAGCCACATTACCTTTACAACAAAGCCAGGACAAACAACAGCCTTTATTGGAAGTACGGGTTCAGGAAAATCGACTTTAGTCAGTCTTGTCAATCGTTTTTATGATGTTACATCAGGAGAAATTTTGATTGATGGTGTAAATATCAAAGAAGTTACACAAAAAGATTTAAGAAAGAAAATTGGTTTAGTTCCACAAGTTGGTGTACTTTTTTCTGGAACGATTGGAAGTAATATTGCTTATGGAAATGATACGATGACTAAAGAAGAAATGGATGAAGTATGTCAAATTGCTCAAGCAAGTGAATTTATTGAATCAAAAGAAGAAGGCTATGCCTCTTCAATTGCTCAAGGTGGAACCAATGTATCAGGTGGACAAAAACAACGTTTAGCTATTGCTCGAGCTTTAGCTAAAAAACCCGAAATTTATGTTTTTGATGATAGTTTTTCAGCACTTGATTTTAAAACGGATGCTGCTCTTAGAAAAGCGTTAAATGAACTTGTATCACAAACGCAAAGTACAGTTTTACTTGTTGGGCAACGTATTGCATCGATTATGCATGCTGATCAAATCATTGTTTTAGATGAAGGAAAGATGGTAGGAATAGGGACGCACGAACAATTAATGAAAAACTGTAAAGTTTACCAAGAAATTACTATGTCTCAATTATCAAAGGAGGAATTCAATCATGAGTAATCAAACATCAAATCGACCTCAAGGCCGCTCTCGACGCTCTTTTGAAAAACCAAAGAATTTTAAAGGAACAATGAAAAAACTCATTATCTATTTAAAACCTTTTTATGGACGTATGGCTATTGTTGTTTTGTTTGCTTTAGGTTCGACAGTTTTTTCGATTATTGGACCTAAGATTTTAGGAAAAGCAACAACAAAATTATCTGAAGGAATTATTGCTAAAGTGATGCACACCGGAGGAATTGATTTTGATGGAATTTTAAAAATAATTTTGACTTTAGTTGGATTGTATATTACGAGTGCTGTTTTTTCTTATATTCAAGGTTACATTATGACAGGGGTATCACAAGAAATCAGTTATACGATGCGTAAAGAATTATCGCACAAGATGAATCGTTTACCCTTAAAATATTTTGATACCAAAACTCATGGGGAAGTCTTAAGCCGTGTAACAAATGATATTGATACGATTTCTCAAAGTATGAACCAGAGTGCAACGCAAATTATCACTTCAGTTACTACTATTATTGGTATTCTGATTATGATGCTGACCATCAGCTGGGA
>URQL01000065.1 GCA_900550005.1 uncultured Erysipelotrichaceae bacterium | reverse complement strand
GACTTTTTCTTGCATCGTTAAATCCTTCTCATCCAAACGCATCGTTACAGGTACATAAAACGTTGTTTGATCGATTTGCTTACTTCCATAAACCATTAAAGGACTAGTCTTATGTAAATAAGCACTTGTTGTTTCAAAATTATTCATACCTAAACTTCGATCATAATTTTGGTCTAAGCGAACCATTGAATTATTTGTACGACTTACTTGTTGTCCATTACATGTTAAACGAATGGAATCAATAGAATCCTCATTACAAAAAGTCCAAGTCAATGCCTCTAATAAACGAATCGTCTCCTCTTGATTCAACATTAAAAGCTGATCATTAAAATCAAAAGTCAATACTTTTTCTTGTAACGTAACGCCTAAAACATCCAATCCCTCTTTAAAAACAGAATGAAGATGAGGATAAGATGAAGATGTTTGTTTCATTTGTTGAAGTAAGGTCTGGATCATTTCATGATCTTGTAAATTTTCCATAGCAATTTGTACTGGGATTAATAAATGATCTTCGTCCTCATAAACCACTTCTTGATAATTTGTGGCCTCTGCATTTTTTTCAGATTCTATCCCTACTTTTTCTGATCCTTTTTTCATATAGAGATAGCCTACACAAAGAACAAAGCAACAAATCATCAAGGTACTTAATATCTTTTTGAGTTTCACTTTAATCACCTCAAAATTATATATGCATCTTTTTATTTTAATAGAACAAAAAAACTGAGTTTTATTAACCCAGTTTATGTTCTAAAAGAACTTGTTTATATTCTTCAATTGTCGTAATGTTTTGATCATGCATCGCTTTAGCGGCTTCTTTACCAACATAACGGTAAAGGTAATTTCGACCTTCTTGATTCGTAACGTCTTGTTTATCACTAGGATAACGCAATACATAGCCATATTCATATCCATGTTCATTTAACCACTTATAAAAAGAAGTTTGATCAAACTCTTCTAATTTCTTGTTAGGAACTCGAAAAGTAACACTTAATCCTAATTGTTCTTCTTTATATCCTGCTTGTAAAGCATCTTCTTCTTGAATCGTTTCATAACTTTGATAAGCACTATAAACAAAATAAGCTTCATAATCTTCACTTTGTTCATAAGCTTGGCATAACTCAACCAAATCTTGATAAGCATCCTGTCTTAAATAAGAAAAATAACGGTAACGAGGCACATCATCAAGTAATACTAAATTTTTAGGAACATAGCTGTCAATCGTATATTCACCACTTAAAACAACTAATAAATCATCTGGATTTCGTAAGAAAACTGTTTGTTTCTTTTCTTTTGAAAGTTCTATTAAACGGTCTATTTGATTTAAAGAATAATAAGAATAGAGATCATTTAATACCTCACTACATTCTTCTACACTTTTATAACCGATACTTTGTAAATCCTCAATGTATTGATCGATTGTTTCAATATAATTTGAATTATCATAATAAGATTTCAATTCTTTATAAACACTTAGGTGATCAAAATTAAAATTTTCATTATTTTCATAATCTGACAATAACTTTGAATCAAGTAGTTGGTTTAATCGTCCCGATACAGACCAAGAAGCATTTTTTTCTAAACTTTCCACGATCGTATTGGTATGAGTAACGATTTCTTGACTTGAAGCAAAAAGATTACTTTTTTCCACTGCTTCATAATATTCATAATTTTGAATATGAAATCCCCCACAACGAATAAAACGAATAAAATGATTTACGTTAATATTATTTTCAATCATATAGTTTTGATCCGCTTCACTCATATAATTTTCAATTAAAATACGGTTTTCATTATTAATTCCTGGGATACGATAAAAACGATCATACTTATTATTAATACCAATAAATACAAGTGCAAAACAAAGGGTTGCAAGCAAAAATAAATGGTAATGTTTTAATTTCATCTTCTCACCTCATTATTCGTTAATGATATCATAAAAATAAGATTTTTCAAATAAATTCCATCCTTTAACTACAAAATTACCCCATCTTTGCTTAAGATGGGGTAAAAGAAACTATTTTATTTTAAGTTCATCTAAACGAATCAATTCTAAAACCGCTTGAATGCGCGAAGAAACACCGAGTTTTTGAATCACATTGGAAATATGATTACGTACTGTTTTTTCACTTATATTTAAAGAATAAGCAATCTCTGAAGTCGAATAGTGACTCACTAATAATTCAAAGATCTGTTTTTCACGCTTTGTTAGAATATTCATTGACGTTCCTCCTCTAATTTATTGTATGAATAAATTAGAAGATGGCTATTGTTTTTCTAAAACTGTTTTTAAATTTTTCGCAACTTCTTTAGGTAAAATCGCTTCAAGATCTTCAATTGAAGCTTCCTTCATCTTTTTTACGCTACCAAATTTACGCAAAAGTTTCTTTTTTCTAACTTCCCCAATGCCATCCACTTCATCTAAAATCGAAGCAAATAAAGATTTAGAACGGACATTTTTATGGAAAGAAATCGCATAACGATGGACTTCATCTTGCATTCGCGTAAGTAAATAGAAAAGTTGACTCTTGCGATCCACTTCGACGACATTACCGTCTTGGTCTAATAAAAGTGCTGTCGCATGCTTGTCATCTTTGGATAAACCACATATTGGGATCTGCATATTTAAACTATCGATTACTTCTTTAGCTACTTTAATTTGTCCTCGCCCTCCATCAACGATAATTAAATCCGGTCGACGTAATCCATCCATGAGCACACGAAAATAACGACGGTAGATGACTTCTTTCATGCTGGCATAATCATCCGGTCCTTCAACGGTTTTAATTTTAAATTTACGGTAATCATTTTTAGATGGTTTACCATCCACAAAGCAAACCATTCCCGCAACGGCGTAGCTTCCTTGAATATTCGAGTTATCGAATAATTCAATCACATTAGGACGCTTGATATGCAAAAGTTCACCTAATTCATCAATCGCTGTTGTCGTTTTTAATTCTGCATTTTCAAGTAACATAAATTTCTTTTCCAGCATTTCCTTGGCATTGTCACAAGCCATTTTAACTAAATCTGCTTTGTTACCGCGACTTGGCTGTAAAATCTTACATCCTAGTACTTCTTCTAAAACTTGCAAGTCATCATTTTTAGGCATTAAGATTTCCTTTGGTAAGGTATTTGTCGAATAGAAATGGACAATATAACTTGCTAGTTCTTCTTCAATTTCACCATAAATTGGAACAAGATTAATATCTCGAGCTAAAAGTTTTCCATTACGCATAAAAAATAATTGAACACTTAAATACCCTTTATCCATATAGTAACCAATAATGTCACGATCAACTTGGTCATTAAATTGCACGTGTTGTTTACTCGTTACATGGTGGATATAGCGAATAAGATCACGGTATTCTTTAGCCTTTTCAAATTCTAATAATTCACTTGCTTGATTCATTTTATCTTCTAGTTCTTTAATCGTTTCTTTTACATCACCTTTGATAAACTTTGTGATTTGCGTGGTGATTTCTAGGTAAGCTTCTTCACTTACTTCATTGATACAAGGAGCTAAACATTGATTCAAAGAAGCATATAGGCAAGGTTTATTAGGTATTTTGTTGCATTTTCTAAGTGGATAAAGACGATTTAATAATTTATAGATTTCTCTAGCTGCCGTCGCATCGGGGAAAGGTCCAAAATATTTATTTTTCTTATCTTTAACCGCTCTAACGATTTGTAAGCGTGGATGTTTTTCTTTTGTTAGCATGATATAAGGATAATAGCTATTATCCATAAACATAATATTGTATTTAGGCGTATAATCTTTAATTAAGTTAATTTCCAACAACAAGGCTTCTTTTTCTGAATGGGTCACTATATAATCAAAATCAACGATTTCACTAACCAATTTTGTCGTTTTATAATTATGGACACCATTAAAATAAGAAGAGACACGATTCTTTAATTTTTTTGCTTTTCCTACATAAATCACCGTTCCCGTTGTATCTTTCATTAAATAACAACCCGGTTCTAAAGGAAGTAAAGAAAGTTTATGTTTGATATGTTCGCTTGCCATTATTCAAAATAAACCAAAGTAGCCCCTAGACCACCTTCGTTTGGCCCTCCATCTCGAAAAGATACCACATTCTTATTTTTTTCTAACATCTTTCTTATTCCTTTTCTTAAAACGCCAGTTCCCATACCATGAACGATACGTACATGAGGATAATTATTCACTAAAGCATCATCTAAAAATTTATCCACCACACGCATCGCTTCTTCATAACGCATCCCAATCACATTGATTTCATAATGACCTGTGCTTTGTTTAGAAATCGAACGTCCGTTGGATTTTACTTTTGGTTTTAGTGGTTTACCGATATAAGCAACTTCATTTTCTTTAAGTTGCATTTTTAATCCACCTAAAGAGACCACTAGGCCTTTTTTAGACACAGATTGAACAACGCCTTCACGATTAACCGATAAAATTTTAACGCGTTCACCCACAGCATATTCATGTCCAAGGGTTGGTGCATCTTGATTATTTTTATTTTTAGAAGCGTATTTCAAACCTTCTAATGTATGTTTAGCATCACTGACATGATGAGGTTTAACTTCTTGTCCTTGGCTTTTTAAATCATCAAGGACAACTTGAATTTCTTGTTTTGCTTCTTCTAATAAACTGTTTGCTTGTTCTTTAGCTTGATCAAGCAATGTTTCTTTACGGTTTTCAAATTCTTTAAGTTTACGTATTAATTCTTTTTCTTTTAATTCATTTTCATGAAGAGCTTCTTGCAATTTTAATTCTAATTGACGTTGATGTTCCATTTCTTTTTCCAATGTTTCCATTAAGCGATCTTCATCGCTCATCATTTCATCTTTGATATGGCGTGCATTTTCAACGATTTTTCCATCAAGGCCTAAACGGCTTGATATTTCAAAAGCATAAGATTGACCAATCACATGATTTAATAAATGATAAGTCGGTTTCATAGTTTCTAAGTCAAATTCAACACTAGCATAAAGCACATTTGGATTTTCTTGAGCATATTTTTTTAGTCCTGAATAGTGTGTTGAACTTAAAACATGACAATGGTATTCCAATAATCGATCTAATATCGCTTGGGCTAAACTTTCTCCTTCTCGAGGATCTGTTCCACTTCCGATTTCATCAATCAATACAAGAGAACGATGCGTAACATTATCTAAAATAGAGATGATCTTTTTAATATGAGATGAAAAAGTAGATAAGGATTGTTCAATCGATTGTTCATCTCCTAAATCACAATAAATTGCATCATAAAAAGGAATCGTTGCTTCTTTAACCGGAATAGCGAGTCCAGATAAAGCCATCATTGCTAAAAGTCCAGTTGTTTTTAATGTAACCGTTTTTCCTCCTGTATTACTTCCAGTAATAAGCAATAAGCAATAAGGAGCTTGTAATTCTATATCATTGGCTACAACTTGATCTGGATCAATCAATGGGTGACGTGCTTGTTTTAAAGATAAAGTCGTTAAATCATCTGTGATCGTTGCGATTTGCCCATCGATTGCTTTGGCATAGGCCCCTTTAGCAAACATAAAATCAAGGATTTGTAAATCTTCTTGATTGTATTCTAATGTTAAAGCATTGGCTTTTACTTTTTGTGATAATTCAAATAAAATATTTTCAATTTCTTCTTGTTCGTTATTTTTTTCTTCCGTAATTTGGTTATTCATTCTAACGACACTTTCAGGTTCAATATAGGAAGTATGGCTTGATGAAGATTCCGCATGAACAATCCCTTTAGAAACGGTTTTAACCGGTAAAACAAAACGATCATTACGTGTCGTTACAATCGCTTCGCTTAAATATTCTTTTTGTGAGCTTACCAGTTGATTCATTTTTGTACGAATCGAAGCTTCTAAAGTTCGAATACGACGACGAATCCCATAAAGTGTACTTGAAGCACTATCTTTTACACTTCCATCATAGTCAATACAAGAAGATATGCTTTGAGCTAGGGGCTTGATGGTTTGTAAGTGATCGACTAATTCATTAAAATAAGGTACCTCTTGGTTTTCAATATCCGCTTGGTAATTTTTAATACTCGTTACAGCTTCTAACGAAGCAAAGATCGCTAGTAAATCTTGAGGATAGAGTAGTCCATCCATTTTAGCTTTTTTAATGGCATAACCAATATCATGTACACCACCCATTGGTAAAGTACCATAAGCACACACTAAACGCATGGCTTCATCCGTCAACCCAAGTTGTTTTTTTACTTCTTCTTGATCTTGATACATACTTAATTTTTCAACAAGATCTTTACCTAATGAACACGCACAATAATGACTTAATTGTGTTTTAATTTTATCAAATTCTAATTTGTGAATTGTTTTATCCATAGTCTTATTCCACGTTGATCTTATCTAGCACAATTTCTTTTATATCCTCAGGTATGCCAGGTAAATCAAGTAATTCCTTTATTTCATTTTTTCTTTCCTGAGAAACGACAATTTCTCGCTTTGAACGATTTCATCTTTATATTCTTCACATAAATTTGTGATATCGTCTTTTGAAATCACACCTGAATCTAAAGCAGCTTCAACGCTACTTTGAATAGATGATAATGGGTAATTTTGTAAGGAAGATAAAGAGAAATTTTGTAAAGAGGATAAAGACTGCCAAGGTTTATTTTCTAATAAATGATTCATATTTAAAATAGGATCACTAATTGAAGGAATCATTTCAAATAAAGCATCACCGATTAAGGATTGTTGAACAATCGTTGATCCTCCTTGAACAAAAGGAAGAGATAAAGCACATAACACAATATAAACAACAAAAGTTCCTTTTAAAGCATTTAAAATTGCTCCTAAACACCCATCGACAAAGTGTGTTAATCCCCATCCTTGGATCCACTTTTCAATGGTATGATTAAAAATTAAAACAATAAGCCATTTAATGAGGGTGAAAACAAAAAAGAGGGCCACAAAAGTAATCAAATGATAAATTTTAGGAATAAGTTCAGAAATCATTTGTACATTTGTACTTAAAAAATGCTGATTTAAATAGGATTTAACCACAACACTTGCCGGTACCATAAAAATATAAGCACAAAATATTACAAGTAAAGAACAAATAAAAGAAAATACACGATTTGTAAATCCTTTTTTCATTCCTACTAAAGTACATAAAAAAAGAAAAACAATAATAATAAAATCTAATAAAAAAGAATAATTCATTCTTGACATTCCTCCCATCATGAAACTATTTTAACAAAATAAATTTATGCTGTCAAAAAAATAAAAAAAGTGTTATAATTAGGGTAGGAGGCGAATAAAATGAATCCTATTGTAATAGTCATTAATAACTGTATATTAGAAAAAATGAAAAAATTCTATGATAGTCAAATGACACAACCTGAACATGAAAACATCATCTTTTCAGCTCAGACAGTTGGATGTCATATCGTCTGTTATGAGGATCTAAAAGTGGAGTTTAATGGAAATAATGCTGTCATCGAAGCCAATCGTTGGCAAAAGAAACACCATCAAACTAAAACAATCGATTCAGATGGTTTATTTTTAAATGATCACATTGGTGCTAGTGAAGTTGGATCAGGGGATTACTTCGGACCAATGTGTGTTGTAGCTTGCTATATTGATCATAATGATATTGAATGGTTAAAAACGGTTGGCGTAACGAAAGCACAGTTGCTTTCAGATAAAGAAATCGTAGAAAAAGCACGTGCGATCAAAGATCGTGTGATCTACAGTTTACTTTTACTTGATAATGCGCATTATAACCATGCAATTGCTAGTGGAATCAATCAAGCTACACTTAAAGCTCAACTTCATAACCAGGCTATCACAAATGTTATGCAAAAATTGCAACAACCTGTAAAAACAAAAGTAATTGATTCATTTGTTTCAAGTAAAACATATTACAATTACTTAAAAAATGAAGTCGTTGTCGTTAAAGATTTAATTTTTGAAGAACACGCAGATTTAAAATATCTTGCTGTGGGATGTTCTTATATTTTAGCTAAGTACGCTTATTTACAATATTATACAAATATGTGTCGAAAACTTAAAATCAATCTTCCTCGTGGAATGAGTGGTAATGTCGAAGTCGCTGGAGCACAAATTGTTAAAACATATGGCGAAAAGATGTTAGTTAAAGTAGGTAAGGTTCATATGAACAATACCAAAAGAATTAAGGAATTATTAAAGAAAGATTAAAGCATGATTATTTTAAAGCTTAATTTCTAGTTTGTCTAGAAATTAGGCTCTTTTTATTTTAAAACAAAAAAGCAGAAAACGCTTCATACCCAAGGTGGTATGCCCCATTTTCTGCTTTTACGCTACTAATAGTATAGCACTTTATTCCATTATTTTCAACTTT
>URQL01000064.1 GCA_900550005.1 uncultured Erysipelotrichaceae bacterium | reverse complement strand
CATGGAATTAATTGCAATTTCTGCATGTACATAAGGCGGTGTACAAACATGTACAATATCTATTTTTATATCACTTGCCAGCATTTTCTGATGATCATCAAATACAACTGCATCTGTCAAATTATACTTTTTCTTAGCTGCTTCAGCTTTTTCAGGATAAATATCACACAAAGCTACTATCCATTCTAAAACCAATAAATATTTTACATTTTATCTGTACAAAAATTTTTTTATTCTAATTCAAACGCTCCCGTATACAACTGATAATACTTGCCCTTCTCAGCAATCAGTTTTTCATGGTTGCCTCGCTCGATGATCCGTCCATGCTCAAGTACCATGATAACATCGGAGTTCTTGACTGTTGACAGGCGATGGGCGATGACGAAAACGGTACGGCCGTGCATCAGGGCATCCATACCCTTCTGAACGATGGCTTCTGTTCTCGTATCGATGGAGGATGTTGCCTCATCCAGAATCATAACCGGAGGATCAGCAACCGCTGCTCTGGCAATAGAGATCAGCTGACGCTGTCCCTGAGACAGACCGCTGTCGTCGCCTTCGAGCAAGCCATCTGCATTGGCCAGTTTGGCTGCCGCAATACATTCCTCATCAGTGGCATCCAACTTACCGTATCGGATATTCTCCATGACTGTACCTGTAAACAGGTTGACATCCTGAAGCACCACACCCATGGAGCGACGCAGGTCATCTTTCTTAATCTTTGTAATATTGATACCATCATAATGGATTTTACCTTCTTGAATATCGTAGAAACGGTTAATTAAATTTGTAATGGTTGTTTTACCAGCTCCAGTAGCACCAACAAAAGCAATCTTTTGTCCTGATTTAGCAAATAAACTTACATCATGTAAAACAATTTTATCATCAAAGTAACCAAAATCCACATCTGTAAAACGTACATCGCCAGTAAGTTTTGTATAAGTAATCGTTCCATCTTGATGAGGATGTTTCCATGCCCAAATTCCTGTACGGGTTGAAGATTCGTGAATATTACCTTGTTCATCGATGGTTGCATTAACAAGTTCAACATAACCTTCATCTTTTTCGGGAACTTGATCCATTAAATCTAAGATACGTTTAGCCCCAGCTAAGGCCATGATCACATTATTAAATTGTTGAGTGATTTGAGAAATTGGCATATTGAAACTTCGTGTAAGTTGTAAGAAAGAAGCAATTTTACCAACTGTTAAATTAGAAATACCATTGATGGCAAAGATGGCACCACAAATGGCAGTAACGCTATAAGTCAAGTGACCTAAGTTATTAGAAACAGGTCCCATGAAGTTAGCAAAACTATTGGCATTAGTTGCTGAAGAACATAAATTATTATTAAGTGTATCAAATTCTTGTTTTGATTTTTCTTCATAATTAAATACTTTGACAACTTTTTGACCATCCATCATTTCTTCGATATAGCCATTTAGTTTACCTAAATCAGCTTGTTGAGAATTGAAGAATTTAGAACTTTGTGAACCAATTTTTTTAGAAATCGTGATCATTAAAGTAACCATAATAATTGTGATACAAGTAAGAGGGATACTTAAAATTACCATGGAAATAAAGACAGAAACAATCGTTACAGCAGAGTTGATTACTTGTGGGATCATTTGTCCTAACATCATTCTTAATGTATCTGTATCGTTGGTAAAACGACTCATAAGTTCACCATGACTATGGCGATCAAAATAACGAATAGGTAAAGATTGCAAATGATCAAACATATCTGTACGGATACGTCTTAATGTTCCTTGGGCAACATTGATCATTAAACGGTTATAACTATAAGCAGAAATAACACCAATACCATAAATACAAGCAAGTTGCATTAAAGCATGAAGTAAACCACTCATATCAGGATTTTTTTGCCCAATGACAGGAACAATGTAATCATCAATGAGGGATTGTAAAAATAGGGTTCCACGCACATTAGCAAGTGAACTGATTAAAATACAAACAGTGACAATGGCAAAATGAACTTTATAATACTTAGAGATATAACTTAATATAAATTTTAGTGAAGCAATGGTATCTTCTTTTTTAGGTTTTTTACCATGCATAGGTCTCATTCTCATTACTCATTATCTCCTTTCGTTTGTGATTCATATACTTCTTTATAAATTTGATTTGTTTTTAATAATTCTTCATGACTACCAAAACCATTTAATTTACCATCATCTAATACGATGATTTTATCAGCATCTTGAATGGATGAAATACGTTGGGCGATAATGATTTTTGTTGTATTTGGAATTTCTTCTAAGAATGCTTTACGGATCAAAGCATCTGTTTTCGTATCAACAGCACTTGTTGAATCATCAAGAATTAAGATTTTAGGTTTTTTAAGCAACGCTCTAGCAATACATAATCTTTGTTTTTGCCCTCCTGATACGTTTGTACCACCTTGATCTAACATCGTATCGTAACGATCTGGGAAGGTTTGGACGAATTCATCTGCTTGAGCAAGTTCGCTCATACGGATGACTTCTTCGTCTGTCGCATTTTCATCTCCCCATTTTAAGTTATCTTTAATGGTTCCAGAGAAAAGTACATTTTTTTGTAATACCATGGCAACATTATCACGTAATGTCTTAATATCGATGTTTCTTACATCTTGACCACCTACTAGAACTTCTCCATTGGTAACATCATAAAGTCTTGGAATAAGTTGGACTAAAGATGTTTTTGAACTTCCTGTTCCACCGATAACACCAATTGTTTGACCAGATTCAATTTTTAAATTGATACCTTGTAAAGCTAAGACATTTGGATCTTTACTATAACTAAAGTCTACATTTTTAAATTCAATTGATCCATCTTTAACTTCGTAAATTGGGTGATCTGTATTGACAAGGTCACTTTCTTCATCTAAAACTTCAATGATACGATCAGCTGAAGTTTTAGCCATAGTTACCATTACAAATCCCATTGAAATCATCATTAAACTTGATAAAATTTGGGCAATGTAAGTAAATAAAGATATCAATTGACCGGTTGTCATACTTTTGCTAATAACAAAGCTTGCTCCAAGCCAAGATACCATCATAATAGTAAAGTACATTGATAATTGCATAACAGGCATATTGAAAGCTAAGATTTTTTCTGCGCGGACAGAGTAATCGTAAAGTTGATTAGCTGCATCATTAAATTTTTCTTTTTCTTTTTCTTCTCTTACATAAGCTTTAACTGTACGAATGCTTGTTAAATTTTCTTGAACGACTAAGTTAACTAAATCATATTTAGTAAACATTTTTAAAAAGTTAGGATGAGCACCAGTCATAATTTTATAAAGTGCTGTACCTAGAAATGGAATAACAACAACAAAGATCAGTGATAATTGAGCATTAATATTGAAACACATAAATAATGCAAAAGTAAGCATAATAGGTGCTCTAACCATTCCACGAATAATTTGTTGATAAGCATTTTGAACGTTAGTAATGTCTGTTGTTAGACGAGTTACTAAACTTGATGTTGAAAATTTGTCAATATTGGCAAATGAAAATTCTTGGATTTTATAAAAAATACCACGTCTTAAGTTTTTAGCTAAACCTGCTGAAGCAACAGCGGCAAATCGACCAGATAATGCTCCAAAGACAAGTGAAGCTAAAGCCATACAAGCCATGATGATTCCAATTTTAATTACATAAGGAATATCGCTATTTGCTAGTCCAGTATCGATGATTTTAGCCATCATCATTGGAATTGTTACTTCCATAACGACTTCTAAAGATACAAATAGAGGAGCTAACCAGGAAGCTTTTTTATATTCTCTTACATAAGATAATATTTTTTTGATCATATTTTTTCCCCTTTCTTTTTTAACCATCTAGGTTTTGATTTAATTTTTGTAGAACATTCATAAAAGTATTTAATTCTTCGCTTGATAAATCTTTCTGTAAGTCATTTTCAAATTGATAAATGATTTCACTACATTGATTTGAAAGTTGTAATGCTTTATCTGTTAATATAATCTTTTTTAGACGAGCATCTTGTTTCACACTGACTCTTTGAATCAAGCCATTTTTTTCCATTGTTTGTAAAACACTTGTGACTGAAGAACGTTTAATTTTAAATTCCTCTTCAATGTCTTTTTGAAAGACTTCTTGATTTTGTGATTTATCTAAGATATAACGAATAATACGTGATTGATAACCGGTGATACCTAAAGCCGTTGTTCGATAATCTACTTCATGTTTTATTTTTTTAGCAACATGACGAATTTCTTTTCCTAAATGTTCAATCAACGATCTCCCCTCCTTAAATGTTAGAATTCTAACATATTTTAACAAGCTCTATTTAGTTTGTCAATAAACTATTTAAAATTGAATGAATAAAGATAGCTATTTTTTTTATTCATGTTATAATATCACTTTGTGGTGATAAAAATGAAAAAGAAAATATGTATCTTACTTGTATTTTGTTTATTGGTTCCTTTAAGTATTATTGAATATAAACATTTGCATTACCAAAATGGACTTGTTATTTTGGGGTATCATAATATTGTCAGTGATGAACAAAAAGCAAACGAATATAAAAATGATATTTATTCGATGAGTTTATCGAAATTTGAAAAGCAAATGGCTTATTTATATGAACAGGGCTATCATACTTTAACTTTAGATGAAGTTTATGATTGGTATTATAATAACAAAGAAACACCTGAAAAAAGTGTAGTTATTACTTTTGATGATGGAAGAAGTTCTTTTAATAAATATGTAAAAGAGATCATGGAAAAATACCAATTCCATGCAACGTGTTTTGCCATTGGCTTTTTTACAATCACAGATCCTCAAGGTACAGATAATTTATCTAAAGAAGATATGGTAGATGATGATTATGTAAGTTATTATTCTCATTCTTTTAATATGCATTCTACTTGTGGTTTACTTAAAAAGAAAATTGAGACGATGTCAAAAGAGGAAATTGAACAAGATTTTGATGCGAATCAGGGGTTAGTTGATGCAACTTATTTTGCATATCCTTATGGGCGATCAACAAAAATAGCAAGAGAAGTTCTAGTGGAAAAACAAGTTAAATTGGCTTTTGGGTATGGACAAAATCGTAAAGCAACGAAACAGGATGATCCTTATTTATTACCTCGGTTTTTAATGTATAGTTTTATGAGTGAAGAATGGTTTAAATATTGGTTAAATTAAAAAGCACGAATTATCGTGCTTTATATTTTTCTTGAATTTCAACAGGCATTTGATCAATACTCATATTTTTAATATTGGCTTCAGTGTGTTCTTTGATTGCTTGATCATAATACCAACATTTATAATCTAATGTATTAAGAACTTTTTGTAATTCTTGCATCTCTTGAATAACAACTAATCTTTGATCTTCAAAGAGCTGTTTTCTTTGAACAAGGGTAGAATCTCCTTCGTCAATCCAATCCATATATTTTTTGATATCTTTAATAGATAAACCTGATTTTTTTAAGCATTCAATCATTTTTAAAGAAGAAATCGCATTTTCGGTAAAGACTCTTACCCCAGAATGGTCACGTTCGATTCCGTGTATAATTCCTTCTTTATCATAATAACGTAAAGTTGGAACAGGTAAATTAAACATTTTTGATACTTCACTTATACTGTACATCTTTATTCCTCCCCTAAAGTTAACTTTATCCTACTTTAACATGAAAATAAAACTTTGTCAAATTTACGTATTAATCAATTGACTTTTAAATGATTTATTCTATACTTTTTTTAGGAGGAATAAGTTATGAAAAAACCAAAATTACATTTTACACCAACGAAAAATTGGATGAATGATCCAAATGGATTTATTTATTATAAAGGAGTATATCATTTATTTTACCAACATTTTCCTTATGCAACTTCATGGGGAACAATGCATTGGGGACATAAAACATCTAAAGATTTAGTACATTGGCAAGATCATGGTATTGCATTGTATCCTAGTAAAGCTTTTGATCGCAATGGATGTTTTTCAGGTTCAGCTATTGAAGTTGACGACAAAATGTATCTTTACTATACTGCGATTGTTTATGATACTTTAAATGAAGAAAATATCCATGTTTCTGGTAATGGATTAATTGCTAGTCAAGCCATGATGATTAGTGAAGATGGTTATACTTTTAATCCAGATACAAAAAGAGTGGTTATTCCTACTTTTAAGGAAGGCCAAATTGGTGATTTAGCAAATACAAGAGATCCTAAAGTATGGAAAGAAAATGACCAATATTATATGGTTGTTGGTAGTCAATATTTTAATCAAGAATTACATAAAAAAATGGGTGAAGTTCTTGTTTATACAAGTAAGGATGCTTTAAATTGGACTTATCAAAACCGCATTATTGAACCAAAATTGGATAGTAATATGTGGGAATGTCCAGATTTATTTGCTTTAGATGGACGTTATGCATTGATCATGTCACCAGAAAATACAATTAAAGATGGTATTAATTATCCTAGTCATGCATTGATTTCTTGGGTAGATTTTAATAATCAAACTTGTGAAGGAAAACTTGTTTCAACACCGACGTTTTTAGATTATGGGCTTGATTTATATGCACCTCAAACAACGATTGATAAAGATGGAAATCGTGTGGTGATTGCTTGGCTTAGAATGCCTCAACCTAGTGAAGATGGTTCATGGAATGGTGTGTTTATTTATCCTAGAATCATTAAAGCCAAAGGTGATCATTTTTATTTCCAAATTCATCCTAATGTGGATAAACTTTTTGTAAAAGAAGTTGAACAATTTACAAATCAAGAACCTGTTAAAATTAGTTGTGATCTAGAAGAAGGATCAAAATTAGATATTGGTGGTTATAAAATCACTTTGATAGATAATCAAGTTGTAGTCGATCGTAAAGATGTTTTTGTTACAAAAGCAAGTTTATTCAATACAGATTCTCAAGCAGGAATAACTTTTAAAACACCAACGTTAAAAGATGGGAAACATGTGGATATTTATGTAGACGATCAAGTGATTGAAATTTATGTGAACAATGGTGAATATGTTTTGAGTAATATTGTTTATGGTTTACAAGATTATTTTGAACATGAAAATGTGAATAATTTGAAAATTTACCAACTTTAAAAGAGGGTTTTCCTCTTTTTTTTTTTATTTCTTAAGAATTCTATAGGGTTAATCTTAACTTTTTATTCTTATACTAAGAGTAGAAAGTAGGGATGTATATGAGTAAAAAAGTAATTAATGGAATAACCATTTTAAGTATAGTGTGTATTATTGGATTAATTTATTGGGGTTATCAATGTCATTTATTTCAAGATGTGAATAGTTTGAAACATTTTGTTTTATCAACAGGTTATTTAGCACCAATCTTTTTTATTTTAATTCAAATTATTCAAGTAGTCATTCCAATTATTCCTGGAGGAGTAAGTAGTGTTGCAGGTGTTATTTTATTTGGGCCTCTTTATGGATTACTCTATAATTATGTGGGAATTGTCATAGGGTCATTCATTAACTTTTTCTTAGCTCGTTATTATGGCCAAGATTTTGTACATAAGTTAGTTGATGATGAAACGTATAATAAATATGCTTCTTGGTTAGAAAAGGGAAACAAGTTTGACACTTTCTTTGCTTTAGCGATCTTTTTTCCAGTAGCTCCAGATGATTTTTTATGTATGCTTGCAGGTCTTACTAAGATGTCACTTAAAAAATTTAGTTTAATCATTTTACTTGGTAAGCCCGCTTCTATTGCTACCTATAGTTTAGCGTTTGTCTATGGTGGTACTTGGATTGGAAATTTGTTGAATTAAAAAACAAGCAATGAGCTTGTTTAGTTTTGTGTAATATAATTATATAAATCTTCAGGTACAGCTTCTTCTAATTGATAAGTGAATTGGACAACAGATGTATTTGCTTCGATCATTGTCGTTTGAATTGGTTTATCAATCGCATGGATTTGACCAAAGTAATAAAATTCTTTTGATTCGTTTTTGTCTTCTTTGTTTTTACGAATAAATAAATGAATTTGAACATGATTAGTTGATTCATTATATATTCTAATTACTTCGTCTGATTGAAGTGTACGTTTATTTTTAGAAAAAGCAATTAGTGTTTTTTCATCTATAAAATGGTCTTCATATTTTGTTGAATTACTAATTGAATCATCTTTATGATAATTAATAAATACAGGAAAAGTATTTGTTTTTTGATCATATTTATATCCGCCAATATTTAAAGCTACTTGATTTTGATCCCAATTTAATAAACGACAGACATCTTCATAGGTGTATTTTTTATATAAGCATAAGTCAGTATTTTTATAATTATTGCTATAGTTTTGATGGTAACGATTTATTCCAAATTCAATAATTTCAAGAACTTGATTTTTAAAGGCTTCATTTTCAAGTTGTTTTTTGAATGTTGGTGAAGTGGTAAGC
>URQL01000063.1 GCA_900550005.1 uncultured Erysipelotrichaceae bacterium | reverse complement strand
AAGGAATTTATGCTCGTGAAGGATTAAGTACGACAGGGATTGGAGAAGGAATTGCGATTCCTCATGCTCAAAGTGAAGCTGTAACCAAACCAGGACTTGCAGCATCGATCAACATAGCATCGCCAGCTAAATGACCTTGTTTATCATTGAGTTCTTTTAAACCGTTTAAATCAAAGTAAACAATGGCTAAGCTTTTTAAATCTTTATCTGTTAATAAGTCGATAGAGTGGATCAAAGCGTTTTTATTGTATACACCAGTTAGTTTGTCTTCAAAACTTAAAACTTCTAGTTGATGGATCAAATTTCTTTTTTGAATACTGTCTTCAATAAAGAAAACGACAGATAAAAGTAAGGTTAAATCTTGATAGCGACGTTTAGGGTTGTCTACTCCTAAAAAACCGGTAATGTGATTGTTTTGCGATAAAGGAACGGCAATTAAACGGGATATGTTTTGTATTTTTAAGAGTTCATAAGTTAAAGTATCTTTTTGTACTTCTTGTTCAACATCTTCGATCACAAATGAGCCATTTTCTTTAAAACGGTCTAACCAGTATTGTACACTTTCTAGTGGAACATCTTGTAAGTTATCTTTTTCTGGACTGACTCCCTCTTTTACATTTTCATAAAGATTTGAGGTAGTTCCTTTTGAAAAATCAATTTCAAATATGTAAGCACGATCACCTTCAAAGTATTCATTAATTATTTTTAAGAGCAAATTGATAGCATCATTATTATTTTGATGCTCATTTAATGTACGAATACATTGGTTTAAAGTGGTTGCTGTTAATAAGGCTTCTTTTAATTTAAGTTGTGTTCTTTCATGTCTTTTTTGTAATATATAATAAATAATCGCTCTTATTGAAATAATAGTTATAATTAAAATTGTTGCGAAAATGGTATAATTTGATAAAAAAGTTAAATCAAATTGTTTATCCATAAACTCTCCCCCTTTATTGTCGCCATTAGCATACCATAAATATGAAAAATTGAAATAAAAAACGAAGGAATTAAACCGTTTTTTGAAGAGCTTCTTAATATCACATATTTTGTCAAAAAGCATGTTATTGTAGTGGGTTTGGTAGAAATTTAAATGTGTTTTTGCAATTCATTTTTTATTTGTAAAAATTGTTCCACATAGTCGTGATTTAAATATTTTATGATAAAAATTTGCTTCAAAGGATAGTGATGATAAAGGAAATTCTTTTGAAGTGAAAAGTGTGTTATTGAACATGAATCGGTTGATTGATGAATAATCAATAGTGTGTTTTCACGATAGACAAAAAAGCTTGATCTTTTTTTTGAAAATGAATCTAAAAGAGGGCTTATTTGATCTGATAAAAGTGTTGAATTGGTATAATGAACTATAGCAGATCGATTATTTATTTTAAATATATGATTGCGCATATATGTTTTATTTTCTTGACTAAATAGAAGAGGGATGGGTTTGAAAAAAGGGTAAGTTAATAATATTTCTTTTTCAGTTGTAAAATAATAATCGTATGTTTCGCTAATAAAGGAATATTTATAAATAGGATAATATTCTATTTTATCAATTTGATAAGGAAATATTTGTCTGATTTTCTCTTGGAGGTAATCACATAGACTAAGAGGTTGGTTAGAAATAATAAGGATTCGATATTTTTTTTGTGGTAAATTAAGTCGATTATGAAATAAAGGTATAAGCAGTGTCAATTCAGATAGAGGAATGTTAGGGTAATTTAATTGTTTAAAGGCAATATCTAATAAATGACAAGAGAACAAGAATTGTAATAATAAATCATTTTTATAATAGTTTGTGTATTTTTGACCAGTTTCAATTCTAACCAACATTGATTGTATTTGATTTGATAGTTCTTTTTTATCTTTGATAATCGGAAAATCAAGGTTTAGGTGTTTAAGAATAATGTGTTCTATTTGATTCACTAAATCGAGAGATAAAGATGATTTAGATTGAAAAGAATTCAAAGATTGTAAAAAAAATGAGAAATGATTGATTTCATTTTGAGTAAGTTGATAGTTGAAATAGTGGGTTATAAGTAAGGAAAGTTTTTTTATGAAAACAGTGTGAGGTGAGATTAGAGGTTGAATTTCATTGATAGTGAAACCTTTTTGACTACGATAAATTGTTATGATAATTAATTTGAGAAAGCGAGAATAATCTTCACCAGAAAGCAAAATTTGTGATTCGTGAAGTAATAGCGTAAAATCTTTTTCAAACAGAGGATAATGATTTGTTAAATTTGTTAAGGCTTGCTTCGGAATATCTTTTTTTATTAGTGAACTAGGGCAAATGGTGGCTATTTGGTATCGCTTAATATTTTCTAAACCTTTTAAATAAACGCCTTCAACTTTAGAGACTTGTAAAGTGATACCATCAATGCGGTCTATCCATCGTTTTAATCGCTGAATTTCTAAAAAAACAATTGTTTTTGAATAATAGAAATGTTGAGATAAAAATTCCATTGAAACTGGATGGTCGTTTATTAATAAAAAGAAATAAATTTGAATCGTGCGTGAACTTAAATAATAATAACAATCTTGATCATGAAAGGCGGAAATTAAATTTTCTTTAAATATGGGATCGATCCACTCTAGCTTATAACCCTTATTTGTGTTCGTTTGAATCTGAATATCAGGCTCTTTTTTTAATTCTTTTATTATCAATTTGATATTTTTTTTGTCTAACTGGGTAAGAATAGATAAATCTTCTAATGTGATCCAATCTTGTATATTAATCAGTATTGTCAAAATAGTTGCTTTTGCATTTAGTATATTCATGTTGATCTCCTGTTTTATATTTTGTTTAAAGCGCTCATTATTTTATAGAATAGCACCTGTTACTTATCTATATTATAATCAAATTAGAAAAATAAAAGGAGGATTTTACCAATATGAAAATGAAAGAAGAATTTCCAGCAAATTTTTTGTGGGGTGGAGCAAGTGCTGCTAATCAGTTAGAAGGAGGATTTAATGAAGGTAATAAAGGGATGTCGGTTGCAGATGTTTGTACGTTTGATGATCAATTACCCAAAGAATTATGGAGTAAGCAATGGTTAGGTATGACTCATCAAGATGTTGAAGATGCACTTCAATCAAATTCAAAAAAATATTATCCTAAACGTCAAGGAAATGATTTCTATCATCATTATAAAGAAGATATTAAATTATTAGCTGAAATGGGTTTTAAATGTTTTAGAATGTCAATTGCATGGACACGTATTTTTCCAAAAGGAGATGATGACATTCCTAACGAAGAGGGATTACAATTTTATGATAATATCTTTGATGAATTGCTAAAATATGGAATAGAACCCATTGTTTCTTTATCACATTATGAAATGCCTTTACATTTAGGTTTAGAATATGGAGGTTGGTACAACCGTAAATTAATTGATTTCTTTGTTAAATATGCAAAGGTATGTTTTAAAAGATATAAAAATAAAGTAAAATATTGGATGACATTTAATGAAATCAATTGCATTGGACATCACCTGTTTGTAAGTGCAGGAATCATTGAAGAAGGATTAGAAAATTTAGAACAAATTCGTTGGCAATCTGCTCATCATCAATTTGTCGCAAGTAGTTTGGCAACAAAATACTGTCATCAGATTATTCCAGAATCTAAAATGGGGTGTATGATCTCTTATCAACTTACAGTTCCATATAGTTGTCATCCTGATGATGTTCAAGCATGTATTGAAAATCAACGACGTACATTATTATTTAGTGATATACAAGTAAGAGGCTATTATCCAGGATATGCTACTCGCTTTTTTAAAGAAAAGAATGTTGAAATTCATTTCGAACAAGGAGATGAAGAAATTATAAAACAATATCCAGTTGATTATGTTTCATTTAGTTATTATATGTCTTCAACTATAGATACAAAAATTAAAGTTGAAGAAGAAATGGCTGGTAATTTACTTGGTAAAACAACAAAAAATCCTTATTTGAAAGAAAGTGAATGGGGTTGGCAAATTGACCCAAAAGGATTAAGAGTTGCTTTGAATCAACTTTATGATCGTTATCAAAAACCAATTTTTATTGCGGAAAATGGTTTAGGGGCTATTGATCATTTGGAAAATGGAACGGTTAACGACGATTATAGAATTGATTATTTGAGAGAGCATATTTTACAAATGAAAGAAGCCATTAAAGATGGTGTAGATCTTTTTGGATACACAATGTGGGGATGTATTGATATGATTAGTGCATCAACTTCTCAAATGTCAAAACGCTATGGATTTATTTATGTAGATCAAGATGACATGGGGCATGGTACGAAAAAGAGATATAAGAAAAAATCATTTGATTGGTATAAAAAGGTTATTCAATCAAATGGTGAATGTTTATAGAGTCTTCTAATTTGAAGACTTTTTTCATTTCGAAAGAGTTTCTTAAGAATTTCTTAATATCACATATTTTGCCAAAAAGTATGCTATAGTGGATTTAGGAGGAAAGAGGTTATGAAGAAATTAATGATTATAACGCTAACACTGATGTTAGGATTTAGCCAATATTTTGTGGCACAAGCAAGTACAACGATTGGTTCTTTTCAATCATTCAATGATGGAAATCGAATTGAACCTACGGGTCAAGTTAAAATGAAAGATAATACACATTATCTTCCAACAAGTCAAGGAATTCAATCTTTAGAAAACAAAAATGAGCTTATTAAAACAGCTTATCCTGTTTTAGATTTTGAAATCGTTGATGATCAAAATGAGGACGGGATCCAAGATTTTTTTACTGTTTTAAAAACACCAGACAAACAAGATCAATTGGCGCTTTTAAGTGGTAAAGATGGTGAAATTCTTTTTTCTAAAAATTATACGCATATCAATATTTTAAATGATAAAACTTTTGATGAAAATGCAACAATTTTACAATTACTTTATTCGAATTCAACATTTTATTTTATTTATGATCACCATTTTGTTGCTTTGAATTCTAAAGGAACAGAGATCATCAATAACGAAGAAGAAGATAATATTTGGAAAATGTGTCAAGTTGATGATGACCATATTGCTTATACGATGCAAACAGGCGTTGTTAAATGTGTAGATAAAACAACAGGTAAAACCACTTGGCAAACTCAAGTTGCTAAAGAAATCGAAGCCCCTAATTACAATAATGAAATGAAAAAGGTGCAATTGAACGTATGGGACTTAATGATTAAAGATCAATTACTTTATACAACAAGTGAAGATGGTATGCTTATTGCTTTAAATAAAGATACTGGAGAAATTGAAAAAGAAATCGATTTACAAGCGATCAGTCAAGATGAATTGGTACGTAGTTTTGATGGAAAAAAGAATTGGGATTCAATATTTGGCCCAATTGTAAATCAAACAAGTCATTTTGATCCAGAATTTATGGGATATCAACTTCAATCTATCAATGACGATGAGCTTTTGATTACAGCTTATTTAGGTAATCAAGACAGTTCGTCGAAAACTTCATTAACACCTAAATTGATGGTTTACAATATGAAAGAAGATCAATTAAAATGGTCAGTGGATTTAGAACACTTTAATTTATTGCAAAGTGATGCTTTGATCCATAATCAAAAAATCATTGTACCTATGTATTCAAGTAATAGTGAACTTACTTTCTTTACTTATAATTTACAAGGTGAATTAATGAGTCAAGATAAAGTAAAACTTAATTATTTAACAGGTGAAAAAGATTGTATTACATTAACGATGATCGATAATGATTACTTTGTTATGCAAAATAATCAAGCTTGTCAAAAAGTAAGTCAAGATTTTAAACAAATTCATTATTTAGATAATGAAGCCATTGCTACAAAAATTGCTTCTAAAGATGGAAACTTAATTTTAAGCTATACAAGCTCAGGAGTTGTAAGTCGTATTGAAGAAGTTGAACAAAACAATATTGAAAATAAACATTATCAAATAGATTTACCAAGTGCTTATCAAAATAATTCAAGTGGATTTAGTTCTATTTATTATGATGAAAGTGAAAACAAAATTTATAGTTTGATTCAAGAAAATAATGACAAACAAGAAATCACTGCAAGTCATATTGTTGTTATCGATGGTAAGAGTGGTAAAATAGTTAAAGAACAAAAAATAAAAACAGGTGAATCAATCAATGAAAAAGGACAAACTGTAAATGAATATCTAGTAGGGGAAACGATTCAACCTTTTGCAGATTTAAATAAAGATGGTATAAAAGAAATTAAAGTCGATCAAATGATCTTAGATGGCAAAACCCTTGATATAAAAACTATGTATGATCAAAGTTTAGATGATACAGGAAAAATTTTAGATATTGGGGATGTCAATCAAGATGGGATTTCTGATTTGATTTTAGTTAAAGAAAGTACAATGATTCGTTATGATTCTAAATACAGTGATGGGATGATTCAATATGTAAAAACAGGATTACATTATGATTATGATAAATCTTTACAAAATACGTCACAAGCAATTAAAATGAAAGATTTAAATCATGATGGTATTTGTGATGTGATCATTAATGATCGTAACGTAGAAGGTAAACAAATTTATCGTGTGATCGATAGTACAACTTTACAATCTAAATATCCTTTACTAGATAAAGGAATCTACAATATGGCTGAATGTTTTGGCTATAGTGGTATAGACTTAAATCAAGATGGTTGTGAAGAAATCTTATATCAAAATCCTTATAACTTGATTTCTATTTTAGATGGCAATACTGGAAAAGAACTCTATCAATATTCCTATTATGAACATGGATCGGACTTTACAGAAACACCAGTCGTTTTAGATAATCTAATTCCAATGACAATGGATGATACTTTACCTAAACTAATCGATGTAGGAGATTTAAATCAAGATCAAATTGAAGATTATGCTTATATTGGACGTTATTATAATTATGTTACTTATGATTTAGAATATTGGATCAATGTTGTCGATGGTAAAACATTGGAATCATTAAAACAAATTCGTGTCTACTTAGATAATGATCAATGTGAATTAACATCTATTGCTAATAGTCATAAAGTAATTTTTAATAATTTAGGTAAGAGTGTGATTTTAGATCTAGATTTAGAACAAGAAATTGCTTCTTATAATAATTTAATTAAAAGTGCAACAGAATTAGAAAATGAAAAATTATTTATAGAAAAACAAGATGGACAAATTGGTATTTTTGCATATCAATGTGATTTCACACTTGATGAACCTCATCTTCAAGGTGGTACAATAAAAATCAATTGGCAAAGTGATCAACAAGGAAAAATGACAATTGAAGAACATGGGGAAATGATACTTACGACAAGTCAAAATCAAGTTGAATTTCATTTAACTGAAGGAAGTCATACCCTTTTATTCAATTATGATGATGGACATGGAAAAACCACAACGAAAACAATTGATGTAGATGTTAAAAAGGGTCATGGTTTGATTTGGTTAAGTCGTTTAGGATTTTTAGCGGTCATCCTTTTGATTATCCTAATTCTAATTTATCCAAAATATCAATTAAAGAAGAAGGTGGCACTTTATGATAAATAAAATAATTCGTGTAGAAAATTTAGGAAAAAGATTTGGCGATTTTCAAGCTGTAAATGATTTGAACTTTGAATTAGAAGCAGGAAAAATCTATGGTATTATTGGACCTAATGGAGCTGGTAAATCGACAACTATGTCATTACTTATGGGTCTTATTTTTCCAACTACCGGAATGGGATTAATTGATGGTCATCCACTTGGTAGTAAAGAAGCAAAAAGCAAAATGGGGTACTCACCAGAATTTCCTTCTTTCTATACAAAAATGACATGCATTGAATACCTTGTTTACCAAGCGATGCTAATGGAAATGAGCGAAGAAGAAGCTTATCAAAGGGCTATTTCACTAATTAAGGAATTTAATTTAGAAAAACATATGTTCAAATATGTTCAAAGTTTTTCAACAGGAATGAAAAAGAAAGTAGGATTGATCCAAGCTTTGATTCATCATCCTAAAATTGTTTTACTAGATGAACCAACGGCAAACCTTGACCCTACAAGTCGTAATGAAATTATCTCAACTTTAAAAAAGTTAGCTAAAGAAGAGCAAATGACAGTGCTTATTAGTTCTCATGTTTTATCAGAACTAGAAACAATCATTGACCATGTTTTAATGATCAATCATGGTTGCTTAGTTTTAAATGAAGATTTACAAACTATGCAAAAACGTTTTAGAAACACGAATTTACTTGTAGAAAGTGATCATAATGAAGAACTTAAAGCTTATCTTTTATCCAAAAAACAAAATGTTTCTTTAAATCAAAATCAATTGATTATTCAAAGTGAAGATAAAGATAGTGTAAGTAAAATGATCGTTGAAGCATGTTATAAAAATAATTGGCAGCTTATTTTACTACAAAATCAAGTCGTGACATTGGATAGTCTTTATCG
>URQL01000062.1 GCA_900550005.1 uncultured Erysipelotrichaceae bacterium | reverse complement strand
TTTTCTTGTTATCCAGCCCTCCGGCTGTATCGGTTGAGCAAAAGTCAGCGTGGGAATGGTGTGGTATCTTTATCTAAGTGAATCCCCCGTTTCCCAGCGAGATACACTTCTTCCTGAAACGTTAAGCTTTGTGGCTAATTGCTCTTGAGTTAAATTTTTCTCTTTTCTTAATTCTTTTAAAAATCTTCCAATTTTTTGTTGTTCCATTTTATTATTCCTTTCACTTACACTTTACCAAATCATCTCTAAAAAAGACACGACATCAAACGAGAATTTGATTATTTTTACTTAGACATACCTGTCTAATTCCTTATTTTTATTATAACGTAATACAAAACAAAAAAACCAGCTCTTTTTAAGCTGGTTCTCTTTAATTATTATTTAGTACTTTTTTTACGTCTTAACATCAATGCTCCAAATAAAGAAATCATGAATAATCCTAAAGCAGAGGAAATGGTTGTGGTATCTGAAGTACTTACAGATGAAGTTGCTTGAGATGTACTTTTATTAGAAACTGTTTGTTCAACTTTTGATTGATCCCCACTTGTTTGATTATCCTTTGATCCTTGATTTATTTGATCATCTTTTGAATCTTGATTTGGTTTATCTTGAACAGGATCTTTCTTTGGTGTTGAATCGTCTGATTTTGTAATAATCACACTTGCTTCAATAGTTTGACCATTTGCAAAATGGAATACAATTGTGTGTGAAGAAGCACTTAGTGTTGCTAAATAACCTTTAGAAATTGTAATGGTATTTCCTTCTACTTTAACATATTTTGAAATGTCAATTGCTTTTCCATCTACTAAAATAGATGTTAGTGAAGGTACATCTTGACTAAATGTAAAGACAAGATCTTGATTTGAATTACTAGTTGGATTTGAATCTGAAGAAATTTCTACTTTTGGATCTTCTGGTTTTGTTGTAAAGTCATAAACAAAGTAATCACCATCAAATTTACCACGGTTCATATCTGTAAAATCACCGTTAGTCGATTCACTATAAGTTAAGATTCCTAATTGATAGGTATTGATTTGATTTAAACGCACTGCATAATCTGCATCAACACCACCAATTGTTTTTACTTCAAGTAAGTTTCCTGATTTATCAAGTTTAGCTAAGAAAATATCCATATTTCCTTTACTTAAATTTTCAAAATCAAAATCATTTCCTCTTGTATCGCCTAATACATAATAATTATCGTCTGTTTCAATGATACTAACTGCATCTGACTTATCTGTGCTTTTAAGAACTTTGACCCATTCTTTTTCAAAATTTGCATTACATTTTAATACATAAGCATTATCATAACCGGCGCTACCTGCAAATGTATCTGTTGAAGATTTAGTATCTCCAACCATAATAAATCCTCCATCTGATGTTGCTTTTACTTCATTAAAGTATTCGTTGCTATCTCCACCATAAGTATGTGTACTTAAGATATGACCATCTGAATCAATTTCACAAGCAAATAAATCGAATAAGTTTCCATAACGATCCGATTCTGTAAATGTACCATCTGTTGATGAATAAATTCCAGCTACAACATAATTTCCATTAGCTAAAACATCAATTCCTGAATGACTTGATTCAATGTTACGTCCATTGATGTATTGTGTCCATTGAAGATTTCCTGATGCATCATATTTGACTAAAGCTAAATCGAATAATCCTGCATTCTTATCTAACATATCTCCATCATTAGAATTTGTTTCAATTAAAGTAATTGATCCACCATCTGATGTGGCTTTAATTGATTTTGCTTGATCATATTCACTTCCACTAAATCCTTTGATCCATAACTGTTCATGATTAGCATTATAGCGCGCAATGAATGTATCTTGTTTTCCATGAACTGATCCTTCTGTATTTAATGAAGCAAAATCTCCTGTTGGATCGACACCTACACCTTCACTGTAGCTTCCAGCTATAAAATATCCACCATCATCTGTTGGTGCAATGCCACTAATATAAGCAATAGAATCGTATTCTGTTCCACCAATTAACATTTTATTAATGATCTTATGATTTTGATCATATTCTAAAACAAAACCACTACTTCCACCTTTTCTAATGTTTTCAAAATCACCATCATTTGAATATGTTTGTCCTACGATCACCGTATTTCCATTAGCTAAAGTCGCTGTATCATTGACATAATCATAGTCACTACCACCAATAGCTGTTTTATAACTTGCATCAAAGTCAGGTACTGTAATTTCTACAGGTTCAAAATAAGGAGGTGTTTCTGTTTCTTCTTTTTGATCAAATGAGAAGCTTAAACGAATATCACCCATTGCATCTTCGATATGAATACCAATTGGATCATCTAATGAATCAGCGCGTATTTGTGTTGTTTTAATTTGTGTCCTTTCATCATATTCATCATATAATGCTGGTACTAAAGTACCATGATCATCATAGCTTACTGCTCCTAATGTTTTACTACTTACCGTAGACCCCATGATGGTTGCATTTTGGAAATAGAAAGTAACTAAATATTGATCTCCTTCTTTTTCTACATAAGCTTTTTCATAAAGCATTGGTGCCATCATAGATGCTGAATCTTCTTTTGCTTTGATTGCTTTAACTGGTACTAAATATTTTTCAGTTGTATAGGATAAAACTTGATCTCCATCTACATTTGCAATGAATCCATCAACTTTTCCTTGTAGCCCTGTAGCAAATTCATTATTTGAAGTTGTTTTTCCATAAACAATATAATCTTCATTAGCCGCTCTTTCGATTCCTAAAACTTCATCTGAATTGTTTCCACCAAAAGAATTGATATTTAAACGATTACCTGTTTTAGAATAGTAACTTACATAAACATTTTGTTTCCCGTTTAAATCTAGCCCTGTAAAATCTAAATCATTACTACTATAAGTTCCACTTAAAACAAAACCATCTTCTACTACTTTTAAACCTGTTGCTTTATTTACAGAAGTAGAAGCCAATGTATCTTCAAAGATAACATTTCCTTCATAATCTAAACGTAAGATAAATGAACTTGTTCCTTCATTTTCTTTTGAAGTAAATGTACCATCAGTTGAAGCAGTAGATCCAGCAATGATCAATCCTTGATTTTTGACATCATCTTCTTGAACAATACGTGCTCTTCCACTATCTTCATTATTTCTAGCTGTATTTAACACAATATTCGCTGTATCATCTAATGAACCACCGTAAGTTTTTACCCATAATTTCTTTCCACTTTCATCAAATTTCGCAACTAAGATATCTTTTTTACCTAGATGGATGCCTTCTAAATCTTCTCCATCTGAATTTGCATAACCTACAGCAAAGTAACCATCATCCGTGCGTACAACAGAGTTGAATTCATCCATTTTTGATCCTTGGCTTCCACCTACTGTTGTAGTCCATTGAATGTTTAAATCTTGATCATATTTAACGATCACGGCATCACGATCTGTCGTATCTTTAATATTTTCTAAATCTCCATTTGTAGAGTGAGTATAACCAAACGCAATATATCCACCATCAAGATCGTTTAAAATCATTTTAAATTCATCAGCATCTGTTCCGCCAAAATTCACTAATTTTTCAATTTTCCCTTCTTCATCTAATTTCACAACAAAGCCATCTTTACCACCTTTAAGTAAAGAATCAAAATCTTGATCATTTGATTGTGTATAACCTACGGCAACATAACCACCATGGTTACTCGCAATAGCATAGTTTAATACTTCTGCGTTATTTCCACCAATTAATGTAGAAAATATTTCTTCCCCTGTTGTTGAATATTTGGCGATATAGCCATCTGATTTTCCTTTTAATTTGTCGTTACCTGTCACTTTGTTTCCATCAAAAGTTCCAGCTACAAGTAAATTACCATCAATTAAAGTTTCTACATGGCTAACTGTGTCACTATAAGCAAGAGAAGCTGAAGTACCACCTGTTGATCCAATTAATTTGGACCATTTCACAAAATTATTTTCACTAGCATAAATTGGAGTAATTAAATTAGGTACTAAAAGTGCACCTGTAACAAGCAAAGATAATGTTTTATTTTTTTTCATTGTTTTGTCCTTTCATTACGATTTTTTGATTTTGATAATTAATAATTTCTAAAGGATAATCATATAATTCTTGAATTAAATTAGAATTTAAGTTTTCCTTTGATGTTTGAAATAAAATATTCCCAGATTTAAGTCCAACCAGTTCATCACTATAATCAATTGCTTGATTTAAATCATGAAGGACTAAAATAATAGTTAAACCAAGTTCTTTATTTAATTGTTTAACAAGTTCCAGTATTTCATATTGGTATTTTATATCTAAATAAGTGGTTGGTTCATCAAGCAAGAGGATTTTTGTTTTTTGAGCTAAAGCCATCGCGATCCATACACGTTGAGCTTGTCCACCAGACAATGAACCCATTTTTTCTTTAGCAATACTCTCTAATCCTGTTACTTTCATTGCCCAATCTATAATTTCATAATCTGCTTTTGTTAGAGCATAACCTAATTTTGCATAAGGTAATCTACCATAACTTATAATTGTTTCAACGTCTTGATCATAAGGAGCACTGTTTTTTTGATTAACGATGGCAAGCTTTTTAGCGAAGTCTTTACTTTTCATCTTAGATATGGATTCATTTTCTAATAAGACTTCTCCCTTAGTTGGTTTATTTAATCTAGCCATGACATGAAGTAATGTTGATTTTCCTGAACCATTCGGTCCTAAAATCGTTGTAATTTTTCCTTCTTTGATTTTTAAATCTAAGCTATGAAGGATTTTCTTTTTATCATATTGAAAAGTAACTTGTTTTAATTCAATCATAACTGACTCCTTCTAATTAATAAGATAAATAAAGGTGCTCCAATTAAAGATAAAAGAATTCCTGCTGAAACTTCCATTGGTGTAAAAAGGGCTCTACCACATGTATCCGCTAAAAGTAACGTAATTGCCCCTAACAATCCACTAACTACAAATAGACGTTGGTGTTTTGATCCTACCAATACACGCGCCATATGAGGAATAAGCAAACCCATAAAAGAAATTGTTCCTGCCAGAGTGACACTCACGCTTACTAACATTACCGCTAAAATAGCAAGTAAAAATCTTTTTAGAGTGACGTTTACCCCTAATGAAATCAATGTTTTTTCTTCTAAAGCAAATAGATCGCATGTCTTATAGGTAAAACTTGTAAGTAGTAAAAGAGGAAATAAGTAAATCCCTACTTGTAAAACATCATTCCAAGTTTGTGATGATATTTGACTTCCTAATAAAGCATTCACGGAAACATTATTAATCCCTGTGCTAGAAAAAATATCGAGTAAACTACTAAAGAAATAATGCAAAGCAACACCAATCAATAAAATACGAACAGGTTGAAATCCTGAATGATAGGATAGTAAGTAAATCATCACAAAAGCTAAACATCCACCGATAAAGCCATATAAAGGTTTTAAATAATAGTGTTGTGGTAAAAATAATAAACAGATAGTCATGGCTAACTGGCACCCACTAGAAACACCAATCATCCCTGGATCAGCTAAGGGATTTTTTAATACAGCTTGAAATAAACATCCTGCAATAGCAAGTGATGCCCCTACTAAAACAGCAATAACAATACGTGGAAAACGAATATGATAAATAGACGCAACTTTTTCATTGTATTCAATAAATAATCCTCGTATTAATTCCATAAAAGTAACCTTAATTGTGCCCGTATTGACCGCAAAGAAAATTAAGCCAAATAAAATAACAATTAAACCAATACAAAGTAACGCATAATGTTTAGTTTTGTTTACCATAAAAAATTTCCCTTAATTTTTCTAAAGCTGTTTGATATTGTAAATTGGCGCTCATACCAAATGTTCCATTTTCAAGATCATAAACTTTATTATTTTTAACAGCTTCAAAATTTTGCCATGAACGATTATTTTTAAATTCATTTTCAAACATGGTTGCAACTTGGTCAGGCATTGCATGAGATGTTCTTAAAATAAGGTCGGGTTGTTTTTCTAACATATCTTCAACACTGACATTAATAAAATCTTGTCCATCCCCATCACCATAAATGTTTTCACCACCAGCTAATTCACAAAGATTACCAACATAGCTTGAAGAAGTCGCTACAACATAACTTCCAGGAAGTCCCATTAAAATAAGTACTTTTGGCTTTGTTGTGCCTGTTTTAAAATTAGACATATAATCAACAAATTCATCTACAAGCTTGTTTGCTTGATCTTGTTTATCTAATAAAGTTCCTAATCCTTCTATACTTTTAAACATACCATTGATACTTTTTAAATTTAAAAAGACACTATTTAATGAAGCATTTTCATACTTAGTAGCTAAATCACTTTCTAAAGAGTTCGGTGATAAAACGATACCTGGCTTTAAATCTGCTAATTTTTCAATATCTGGTGACATAGGTGAACCAATCGTTGTCGCGTTTTGATATTTTTCTGGTATAGTATAACTTTCACTTTCAGGTACAGCAATCACCTTTTCACTTTCTACATCTAAAGCATCTAGAATTTCACATACCGTTACAGAAGTAGTAGCAATCTTTGTATTTGATGAAGTCGTTTGTTCTTGATTGACACACCCTGTAAGTAAAATCATCAAAGCAACGATTCCAAGTGAAATTAAACTATTTTTTATTTTTCTTTTTAGCATACACGACACCTCCTACAAATAGAAGTAAACATATCCCACCAACTACAAAAAAAACAGTTGCATTTGATGAAGTCGTCATTTCTACTTCATGATAACTAAGTCCAGTTACCCCATTGAACAATTCTTCTTTCGTTTTAGGATGAGCTACCATTTCTACTTTTTCTTCTTTTGTTTCTTTTTGTTTTGTATCTTGATTTATTTCTTGGTTTTCTTGTTCACTTGTATTTTCTGTTTGATTTGGATTTGTTGTTGAATCATTTATTGAATTGGTGGTTGATGAACTTGCAGACGATTCATTTAAAGTTTGCGAAACCATTTGACTTGTATAGATCCCTGTTCCTGGTGTTAAGCTTTGATTTGATTGAACAAAGAATTGAACATCTCTTCCCATAGGTGCTACATAAATAATCGGTGAGATCCATTGAGATAAAGATTGAAGTTCAATTCGATAATGATTAACACGATCCCCATTACTATAACTAGAACCAGTAACCGTTGCAGATACTCCATAACTTGAACCATCATTATTCATTAAATTAAAACGTACATTACTAATATTCGATTGTAATCCAATTCCAATTGTTGCATAGATATGACCATTATTCACTTCAATTAACATGGTATTTTCAACCATACTACTAATCATACTATTCCCTAAAGTCACATTTTCTCCCCCATCTACGGTACTACCAGTAAAAGGAGATGCATAAGTTGTGGAGCGACCGGATAGGTACGCTCCATTATCTAATGCACGAATTGGAAAGATCAAACTTAAAAGTAATGCAAGTACAACACCGCTTTTAAATAATCTTTTCATAAACTAATCTTCCTTTTTAGTTTTAACTAAAGCATAAGCACCAGTTACACTAAGACCAGCTAAAGCCATCATCACATAAGCTGAGTTGTAATCTCCTGTATCGACAGCTGATATTTTAGTTGTAGAAGTTTCACTACCATTACTTGAAGATGAATTTGTAGTAGATGTATCTGTTTTAGTTGTTGAATCATTTGTTTGATTTTTATTGTTATCTTCGTTTTCTTTTTTATCTGAATTTGAATTATCATTTGATGCAACTTTTAACCCATCATAATCCACTTTAATACGTGCATCTAAATCCGTATTACCCATCATTGCTACATGAGGATTCATTTTTACTAAAATATATTCCTCTGTATTAGGAAGTTCAAATGTAAAACTTGTTGGATTACCATTTTCATCATAAGATGCAGGTTGAATATCTTGATAAGTATCTCCATATTTTACTTTTAATTCTTGTAAATAAGCTTCAATACTTCCCATTTTCATTTGAGTTGTATAAATTGTCATGACTTTTTTACCATCTTTTACAGTAATGATAGCATTTTGTTTCAATGCTGAAGCGGCCATAGAAGCTTTATCACTAGATGCATTCCATAAATAAACTGGAACTTCATAAGTACCCTCTTCATCTAATAAAGCTTTTCCAGAAGTTGGACGAGCTATTAAATTATCAATTGCAGCTTGTATAGCTTTTACTTCTTGATCTACTTCTTCTTGAGTTGCATTATCCTTATAAAGTACAGTACGTGCATGTTCTAAAGCTACTTGTAAAGCTTGATAACTTTCTTTTGTATAACTTGATTTTACTTTATAACTTCCTTCACCAATTTTATTTTTTAATGCTGTTTTATCTACTTGTACTTCTACAATACTATCTAAATCTAATTTTAAACGAGCTACTGCACTATGTGTTCCCATATATGTAAATTGAACTGTTGTATAAGTACGATTTAATGGAAGAACAAATCCAAATTTAGATGGTGCCCCATTTTCATCAGTCGCTAAAACTGTTGCTTCTTCATAATGATC
>URQL01000061.1 GCA_900550005.1 uncultured Erysipelotrichaceae bacterium | reverse complement strand
TATCGTATCATCTCCACCAATTGCATTAAAAATAGCTTTAATGCTTTTATCTTCAAAAGCATCCATTAAATCCTGTGCTCTTAATTCAGGCTGTTCATATAAAAATTCACTTCCTTTTAAAGCATTCTTCATTGCTACTACTTCAAAACCCATTTTTTCTAATCGCTCTTTAGCAATTTTATATTTATGAATAAATTCTTGATCCCCTAACATTCCTCTTGATAAAGAAACGATTGCTACTTTATCTCCTATACGTAATCTTTCTGGTTTTATTAACTTTCTCATATTTACTTATCCTCTGCTTTCAAATATTGATTTAAGTAATCGATCCACTCATTTACACCCTCTTCTTCAAAATAATGATACAACATCTCAACCATAATAGAATGGCGTTTTAAAGCTTCTTCTTTTCCTTTAAATATTAATATTAAATCTTTAAGTTTTAATAATTTTGTAAAAATAGGATCAATACTCGTATCTTTCTTACTACTAATATGTTGATCATAAGTCATCTCTTTATTAGGAAAATGTTGACGATCAAAAAAACATTTTCATGATTTAAACAGTATTGAAATGTTCGTAAAATACCATGAACCCCTAAAGCATCACACATATCTACATCAAAAACGTTTTTAGCTTCTAACGTTTGTGGAACCATTCCTTTTAATCTTTTAGAATAATCAATGGCTTGTAATGCTTCAAGGACTTGTTGTCGTGTTTGTAAATCAGTATGACAATCCTTCATGATCCTTTTTGAGTGATAAAACGTTTCACTATTTTTACTACCGACTAATTTATAATCATTTACATCATGTAGTAAAGCAATCAATTCAATAAGTTCTTAATCAACATCTTGATTGATTGAAAATTGTTTTACTAAAAGATAGACACGTTCGATAGGATCATAACCATGCTCAGAATTTTCATTTTTAATTAGATCTTTCACTTGTTTTTTTACAGCATCCATTTTTCCTTGCAATCATTTTATTCATAGCATGTGTATGCTTTAAACTATTTTCGTGTTCATCTTGAAAAATCACTTCTTTAAAATCAACAATAGTCCAATCTTGATAATATTCCTTAATTTCTTTTTTACTAAAGACACCAATCATTATGGATTTCAAATCATCGGGTATAGACACCTCATTTGTAAATACTGCAATAATATGAAACCCATTTGAATTCGTCCATTTTTTTAATAATTCAATAATTCTTTTTTGCCTTTGCTTAGATACAAATTGTAATACACCATGTATGATAATACAATCATAACTTGTTTTAAAAGGAAAATCTTCAATATCACAAACCCATGTGGAAATGGTTAACTCTCCTTTTAAACTATTCAGCTTATTTATTGCATTTTGTGATAAATCAAATGCATCTACTTTAAATCCTAACTTAGCTAAATAAATTGCATGACGTCCATCACCACACCCAACATCAAGAATACGTGCTCCCTTTTTTAAATAAGGAACGCTATCCACTACTTCTTTACTAGGTTTACCAAATACAAACGTTTTATTATTGCTATATTCATTTTCCCAAAATGGCATTTTATAAACTCCCTTCAATAATTTGATTGATTGTCTGGTCATCAACAATATCCTCATTAACAAAAAAGTGTACTTCTTTATTAAATCTCTTTCCTATAAGGATAGGTGCTTTTAAAGCCTTAGACCAATATTTAAAAATTGTAAAATCAAAAGGCGTATCTACTCGATAATCAATAACTAACTGATTTTGTGATATTTTACAAACTACTTCTTTTACTTTTTTAAATTCTTGATTAATAAAATCATGAACTGAACTGTTTTCAACACGATGATAGGTTACATCTAATTTATCGCTCAAATATAAAATACTTCCCATTATGCTTTCATCTTTTCCACTTGAATGACTAGCAATAGCTTGAATAATTTGTTGCTTTTGTGAAAACGTAAGATCTAATTGATCTAAAAAGAAAATACATTCTTGACTTGATTTTAAAGCATGTCCTTTTTTAATACCATTAATCAGAGAAATATCATGGAGTAAAGCAGCAATTTGATATAATCGAATCTCTTCTTTACAACAATGAAGTTGGTTTAAAATAGTTGTTCCTATTTGAGTAACACGCAGTGCATGTTGTAACCCATGTTCCTAATCCCATTTACCCTCTTCAATCAAATGAACATGTTCCATCTTTTCCATATATTGTAAATACATCTCATTATTTAATAACTCATCCATTCATTTTCCTCCCAGCAAAGTGGTTTTATAACTTTTATTTTCTTTGAACCTCTAACTACTTTTCCTACTTCCACAACACTATTATTTTTTTGAATAATTTTCATTGTTTGATTTTTATTCTTTTCTTTACAAAATACATACATTCCAATACCACAATTAAATGTATTTTCCATTTCATAAGTATCAATTGCATAACGTTTTTTCAACATTTTAAAAACAGAAGGAACCATTACCTTTTCTAAATGAAGTTCCAAATCAAACTGCTCGGGTAAAAATCGTTCTAAGTTACGATAAATACCACATCCACTAACATTCACTAAAGATAGAATAAGTTGTTTATCCGTTAATTCATCCACTACCCCTTTATAACAAAAACTTGGTTTCATGATTTCGTCTAAAAAAGGTAAAGAATCTATTTTTGCTTTTATAATTGAAGGATCTTCTTCTATAAATTGGTTGATCATAGAAAAACCAAAATGGCCAATGCCATTTGAACCAATAGCTAAAATACAATCACCCTCTTCAATATTTTTACAACTCAATAATTCAATTGAATCAATTGAAGCTGTACATTCCATTGATAATAAAGTCTTTTCTAATGAATTTTTCAATTTAATTGAACTTTGACCAGTTAATAAAGGTAAGTCATAATAACCACAACATTGATGTAATGTTTCAATCAGATAAACCAAATAATGACGATCCAACTGATCTAATAATAAAGTGCTTGTGAGGTATAGAGGTTTTGCACCAATAATGATTAAATCATTAATAAGTACAGCTAAAATATCTTGAAATAATTCTTTTTCATAACCATATTGAAAAGCAATAGATTGTTTTGAAGTTGGTTCTTGTACTTTTACTGCTAGATTTTGATAAATGCCACCTCGAAAAGAACGATTTTCTTTTAAGCAAACTTCTTCTCTTTTTAAATCAGAATTGATTAAATCAATTAAATCAACATCTAAACCAGCTTTTTTATAAGTATAAACGCTTTGATCTTTAGCAGATAAAAATTCTTCCATAGTGATATTAAAAAGATGTGACAGTTGTTCTAATGTTTCTACTGATGGTAAACTTAATCCTAATTCATAACGAGAAATAGCTTGATAAGATAAGTGAAGTATTTGTGCTAATTGTTGTTGAGTTAAACCATGTTGTAATCTTTTTTCTTTAATATAAGAACCAATTTTATCTAAATTTTCCATCGAATTCCCCTTTCCTTTTAAAACCATTATATAATTTATTTAAAATACTGTATATCACTGTTTAATTGTATTTTACTTTTTAATTCTAAAATAAATTGAATTAATAATAAAACTCCTTGACATTAAAGTACACTTTAGTATTACAATAAAATTAAAGAAAGGATGATAATAAATGAAATCAAAAGTTTATTTTACTAAAACAATTACACCAGAAAAAGTACTCGAAATGTATGAAAAATGCGGTGAACCATTAACAGGTAAAATTGCTGTTAAACTTCATTCAGGTGAAGAAGGAAACCAAAACTTTTTAAGACCTGATTTCTTTAAACCAATTATTGATCAAGTTAAAGGAACAGTTGTTGAATGTAACACAGCCTATGAAGGATCAAGAAATACCACTGAAAAACATTTAAAAACAATTGAAAAACATGGTTGGTCTAAATATTTTGATGTTGATTTAATGGATGCAACAGGACCAGATGTTGTTTTTGATATTCCTGATGGAAAAATTATTCAAAAAAATTATGTCGGAAAAAATATCATGAAATATGATGGTATGCTTGTCTTATCTCACTTTAAAGGACATCCAATGGGTGGATATGGAGGAGCTTTAAAACAATTGTCAATTGGTTGTGCTTCTTCTTATGGTAAAGCTTATATCCATGGTGCAGGTGTACCAGAGAAAATCTGGACAGCAGATCATGATAAATTTCTAGAATCAATGGCAGATGCAGCCAAATCTGTTCATGAACATTTTAACGGAAACATTATCTATATCAATGTTATGAAAAATATGTCTGTTGACTGTGACTGTTGCGCCGTAGCAGAAGATCCATGTATGAAAGATATTGGTATTCTTATTTCAACTGACCCAATTGCCATTGATCAAGCTTGCATCGACTTAGTTTACGCATCTGATGATCCAGGTCGTGATCATTTAATTGAAAGAATCGAATCACGTAATGGTGTTCATACCATTGAGGCCGCAGTTCAATTAAACTATGGTAACCGTGAATACGAATTAATTAATATTGATTAGTCAAAGGTAAAAGAACAATGCTTAAAATTGTTCTTTTTTTAATAACTATGATAAAAATAAATACACATAATTAATAGAATGATTTATATAATTGATTCCCTATTTTTGGAATAATTTTTAATTCTTTGAAAACAGCTATATAAAAAACATAGTTACACTTATTTCTATTTTTGCTTAACAAAAAAAAGCCAAACCCATCATAGGATTTGGCTTTTTATAATTATTTATCTAAATCACTTTTAGCGATTTCTTTAGCGAAACCAACGTAAGATGCTGGAGTCATTTCAATTAATGTTTGACGATCAACATCAGATAAAACTTCTAAGCTAGATGCAAATGCTAAAATATCTTCTTTAGAAATATTTTTTCCACGAGTCAATTCTTTTAATGTATCATAAGCATTTGGCATACCATATTTTCTTAACATTGTTTGAATTGGTTCAGCAAGAACTTCCCATTTTTCATTTAAATCTAAAGCAAGTTTATCTTTATTAACAACACATTTTTCTAATCCACTTAGTGTTTCGTTCATAGCTTGTAAAGAATATCCAAAAGCTAACCCTAAATTTCTTTGACTAGATGAATCAGATAAGTCTCTTTGCATACGAGATTTTGGTAATTTATTTGATAATGCAACACAGATATTATTTGACATATCTACATTAGCTTCACTATTTTCAAAACGAATTGGGTTAACTTTATGAGGCATTGTACTACTTCCAACTTCACCTTTAACAGGAATTTGTTTAAAGTATTCCATCGAAATGTATAACCACATGTCAACATCAAAATCAACTAAGACATTGTTGAAATGACGTACACCATCTAGAATATGGCATGTATAATCATGACTTTCGATTTGTGTTGTATATGGGTTAAATGTTAATCCTAAATACTCTTCAACAAATTTTTTAGCCATTACTTGCCAATCAACATCAGGGAAAGCTGTTAAGATAGCACTGTAGTTACCTGTTGCACCATTGAATTTAGCTTTAATTTTAATGCTTTCAACATTTTCAATACTTGATTTGAAACGATAAGCATAAACTTTAAATTCTTTACCAATTGTAGTAGGTGTTGCAGGTTGACCATGGGTATGAGCAAGCATTGCATCATCACTATGTTCTTTAGCCCATTTATCCATTGTACTTGCAACTTCTTTTGCTTTCTTTAGCCATACTTCTTGTAAGCCATGTTTGATCATACATGCATAAGATGTATTATTGATATCTTCTGAAGTACACCCAATATGAACAAAACTAATTAAATAATCATAACCTAAATTTTTAATTTGTTCTCCGATATAGTATTCAACAGCTTTTACATCATGACGTGTTACACTTTCAATTTCTTTAATACGACTAAATGCAACATAATTAAAGCTTTTAGAGATGGCTTCAATTTTATCTAAGTTTGTTTTATCAAACTTAGATAAAATATCACATTCTACATTTTCAATTAAGAATTTAAGCCATTGAATTTCAACGTACACTCTATATTTAACTAATGCATATTCAGAGAAGTATTCACCTAATGCATTTTTAATTCCAGAATAACGTCCATCTAAAGGACATAGTGTTAAACTTTCAAATTCTTGTTTTTCCATTTTATTTTCCACCTTTAAAATAATTTACACCAGCTTCAAAAATCTTTTGATCCATTTCACCATAGATATTTTTGAAACGATGATCTCCTTGACGTTCACTATGTCCCATTTTACCAATAACACGACCATCTAAAGAAACAATTCCTTCAATAGCCATCATTGAACCATTAGGGTTATATGGTGATTCCATTGTTGGATTTCCATTAGGATCAACGTATTGTGTAAAGACTTGACCATTTTCAAATAATTTTTCAATTACTTCTTTTGGAGCAACAAAGCGACCTTCACCATGTGAAATTGGAATAATATGTTGATCTCCTACTTCTACATTAGCAAGCCAAGGTGATTTAACAGAACTAATACGTGTTGTCACCATTTGTGATAAGTGACGACCAATTGTATTAAATGTTAATGTTGGATCATCTTTTGTTAAATTTGAAATTTTACCATAAGGTAATAAACCTAATTTGACTAATGCTTGGAATCCATTACAGATACCAATCATTAAACCATCACGATTTTCTAATAAATCTGTGATTGCTGCTTTTAATTTTGGATTTCTAAGAACTGTTGCTATAAATTTACCTGAACCTTCTGGTTCATCACCAGCAGAGAATCCACCTGGTAACATGACAATATTTGCAGTTTTAATTGCTGCTTCTAATTCATCAATCGATGCTTGGATGTCACCTTTTGCTTTATTACGGATAAGTACAAGTTGTACTTTAGCTCCCGCTTTTTCAAAAGCACGTTTTGAATCGTATTCGCAGTTTGTTCCTGGGAAAACTGGAATAACGACTTTAGGTGTTTCAACAGTAGCTTTTGCTTTTAATGAACTTCTTTCATGACAATCTTCAACAATCATATCTGAAGTCATTGCTTTAGCTGTTGTTGGATATACTTTTTCTAATGGTTCACTATTAGCTTTATAAGCTTCATCTAAACTGATAGACTCATCTTTATAAGTTAATGCTTTTGAAGTGTTAGTTGTCGCAATCACACGCACATGATCCATTGAAGCGACTGCACTTGCATCTTCTACTTCTAAAACGATATTTCCATAATCTTTTGCAAGTAAATCTTTGATCGTTAAATCAGAATTAAATTCAACCCCTACTTCATTACCAAAAGCCATTTTACTTACTGCTTCGATAAGTCCACCTGCTTTAACTGTATATGCAGCGAATACTTTTCCTTCTTCCATTAAGGAATGAACTTGATCATATTGTTTTTGAAGTGCATCAAAGTCAAAAATATGGAACTCATCTTTAGGTAACATCACTTCAACTAAAGTATGTCCTGTCTCTTTTAATTCTGGAGTCATCACTTTTTCAACATCTTGACTTACGATTGCAAATGAAACAAGTGTTGGTGGAACATGGATATCTTCAAAAGATCCTGACATTGAATCTTTTCCACCAATTGAAGGTAATTTTAATTCTTTTTGTGCTCTAAATGCCCCTAATAATGCAGCCATTGGTTTACCCCAACGTGTAGGTTCATTTAATAATTTTTCAAAATATTCTTGGAAACTAAATCTAATTTTATGATAATCTCCACCCATAGCGACAATTTTTGCCACAGATTCAATTATAGCATAAATTGATCCATGATATGGAGACCAAATTGAAATTTTTGGATCATAACCATAGCTCATTAAAGATGCTGTTGTTGTTTCTTTGCCTAAAACAGGAATCAAAGCAGCCATCCCTTCTGTTTCTGTACGGTATGTTTTTCCTCCATAAGGAGATAAAACTGTTCCATTACCAATAGATGAGTCGAAACGTTCAACTAATCCTTTTTGACTAGCCACTGCTAAATCAGATAAAACATCTTTAGTCGTTTCAACAAATGATTCTTTTCCATCTACATCAAAAGGTGTTGATGTAAAATCTGGTAATGTGATTTTAACGTCTTGATAGCGTTTTGCTCCAGCAGCATCTAAGAAATCACGGTCGATATCAACAATTGTTTGACCATTGTGATGCATCACTAATTTTGGTTCTTTTGTTACAGTAGCAACACGTACTACTTCTAGGTTTTCTTGTTTACAAGCTTCTTTGATAAATTCTTCATCTTTAGATTCAATAACGATAGCCATTCTTTCTTGAGATTCAGAAACAGCTAATTCCGTTCCTGTTAAACCTTCGTATTTTTTAAGAACATGATCTAATTCGATATCTAATCCAGGTGCTAATTCACCAACAGCAACGCATACACCCCCAGCACCAAAGTCATTACAACGAACAATACGTTTACTTACTTCTTGGTTTCTAAATAAGCGTTGAATTTTTCTTTCTTCAACTGGATTTCCTTTTTGGACTTCTGCTCCAGCTGTTTCAATTGATTTAACATCATGAGATTTAGATGAACCAGTAGCTCCACCTACACCATCACGACCTGTACGTCCACCAATTAATAAAACGATTTGTCCTGGTACAGGAATATCACGAATAACTTGTTCTTTTGGTGCAGCAGCTACTACTGCTCCAAGTTCCATACGTTTAGCAACGTAACCTTCATCATAAATTTCATGAACAAAACCAGTTGTTA
>URQL01000060.1 GCA_900550005.1 uncultured Erysipelotrichaceae bacterium | reverse complement strand
CCAATAAAGATGAAGCTTTAGCTATATTAGAAGCTGAAATCTGTGATTGTACACAAGTAATAGTAGATATTTATTCAAGATTTTTATTCGAAAAGTCAGTTTTTGAAGCAAGAAAAGAAAGTGCATTAACAGTTAGTCAAATAAAAGAATTAATGTTAGAAGCACAAAGAGAAGCTTATGGTGATGGTTTAGATCCAGAATATCTACATCCTTATATGTGGGCATGGAAGCCACATTATTATGATGCAGATTATAATTATTATAATTTCCCTTATGCATTTGGTTTATTACTTGCTAAAGGATTGTACGCTCTTTACTTAGAAAAAGGACCAAGCTTTGCTTTAACTTATGAAAAATTCTTGTCTAAAACTGGGCAATGTTCATTAGAAGATGTAGCTATGAGTGTAGGTATTGATTTAACAAAGAAGAGTTTTTGGCAAAATTCTTTAAAAATGATTGAAGAAGATATTGATACATTTATTGAATTAATAAACGAGTAATTTCGTTTATTTTTTAATATTAAAGTAACACCTAAATTTAGGTGCTACATAGACATATTCCGACTCTTTTTTTATAAAAATAGTGTATTCTATTCATGAAAAGAGGGATGTCTATGAAAAGATTATTTATTGATATGGATGGAACATTAGCTTGCTTTTATGAAGATGCTAGATGTTTAGAAAATATGTGGGAACCGGGATTTTTTTTAAATTTGAAACCTTATCCAAATATTATTGAAGCAATTCATTTATTTATCTACTATCACCCTGATGTTGAAGTAGGAATCGCTTCAAGTGTGATTACTTCACCTTATTGTAAAGAAGAAAAAGATCGTTGGATCGATCTTTATTTACCAGAAATAAAAAGAGAAAATCGCTTTTTTCCACCTGTGGGAAAATCAAAAGCGAGTGTGTTAAATCATGTTACTAAAGAGGATTATTTATTAGATGATTACAATAATGGACTTGATTTATTTATAAAAGATGGAGGATCTGCAATCAAATTTAAAAATGATATTAACCATTTAGGAAAAGTGGGTTCCTTATGGCAAGGTGATTTAATTGATTATGAACAACCACCTTATGCAATCGTAAAAGAATTAGAAAAGATCATGGAGATATAAGAAAAAATTGTGTATAATTAACCTAGGTGATGAATATGGAACAATTTTTATGGATTATTTTAATTTTTAGTTTGATTTTATTATTCATGGCGATTGGCTATGTGATTAATAATTTGATTTATACAGTGAAATTATTATTAAAAACGTTTAAACGATTAGAACAAACAGTAACTAAAGTTGAAGAAGTCGCTACTTTAGGTGAGGAAGTTTATAAACGTTATGCTTCACCTATTGCAAGTATCGCACTTGGAGTAAATAAAGTTATAAGTCTAATTGGAAAAATCAAACATAAATTAGATTAGGAGGTTAATTATGAAAATTAATGCAGAAGATATCCAAGCATTTCTTCCAACTGTGCAAAAACAAATTAAAGATCGCTATAAAGTGGAAATAAGTGATATTAAACTTTATATTCATGATACACTATTTTTAGATTTTAATTTAATATTTAAAGGACTTAGAGTGAATATTACAGCTAAAGGAACGATTCATGCCTTAAATCAAGGAATTGTCATTGATGTTGAAGAAGGAAGGGCAAAGAATCGTTTGCTTAATCTTGAACTCATTTCTTTTATGCAAACCTTATTTAAAAATAATGATTATTTTAAGATTCAAGGTAACCAATTGATTTTTTCTTATGAAATGTTTAATTTACCTGTTGCTATTCAAACAATGGAAATTAAAAATGAAGAAATTGAAATTAAATTCAAAGAAAACGCTTTCTTATTTTGAAAATAAAGCGTATAATGAAAGTGTTAAGATAAAGAAGTGTCTTACACTTCTTTTTGTTTTGGGAGGTTTGAATTCTTATGAAAAAAGAAGCAGGTATCTTATTACCTATATTTTCTTTACCTAATTTAGATGGAATTGGTTCATTTGGAAAAGAAGCTTACGAAATGGTGGATTATGTTAAAGCATGTGGATTTTCTTATCTTCAAGTTTTACCTCTTAATGCACTAGATCGAAGTTATTCCCCTTACCAATCCATTACAAGTTTTGGAGGTGAAACAGCTTATATCGATTTGCATCAATTAGTTGATCTTCATTTGATCGATCATTTAGAACCTGTAAATTTTAATGAGAGTCATGTTGAATATAAAAAAGTGAAAGATTATAAAGAACCTTACTTTAAAGAATCATTTGCTCATTTTGACTCATCTTGTCCAATTTATGGTAAATACATCGAATTTAAAGATCAAACTTGGTGGTTAAAAGACTATTGTTCTTTTAAAGTGTTATATCATCTAAATAATAAAACTTTATGGCCAGAATGGACAAATTTTGAAGTAAGTGAAAAAGAATGGGAATATGAAGCTTTTAAACAGTTTTTGTTTTATGAACAATGGACAAAATTAAAAGCGTATGCAAATTCTTTAAATATTCAAATTATTGGCGATTTACCTTTCTATGTTGGATTCAATAGTGAAGATGTTTATAATCATCGTGAAATTTTTAAATTAGATGAAAATAATCAACCAAGTTGTGTTTCAGGAGTACCACCAGATTACTTTAATCCTGATGGACAAAGGTGGAATCACCCTATTTATGATTGGGATAAATTAAAAGAAGAAAATTATTGTTATTGGAATGAAAAAATCGTTGCAGCTAATCAACTTTACGATATTGTACGTTTAGATCACTTTAGAGCATTTGATACTTTTTGGCAAGTAGATGTTCATAGCATTGGGGCTAAAGATGGAAAATGGATCGAAGCGCCAGGAGATGAATTCTTTGATCAGCTTTTAAAACAAGAAAAAGATTTAAATATTATTGTGGAAGATTTAGGGTACTTACGTCAAGAAGTTTATGACCTAAAAGATAAGTATCAATTTAAAGGAATGAAAATTTTACAATTTTCTTTTGATGAAGTCGTTAATCACCAAGTCAATGAAAATTGTTTGCTTTATACAGGAACACATGATAATAATACACTTAAAAGTTGGTTACAAAATGAAAATCGTGAAGGGTCTTATTGGGATTATTTACGCTTAGCATTAGAAAGCGAAGCCTCACTTGTCATTATGCCATTACAAGACTTACTTGGTTATGATGATACGTATCGAATCAATATGCCAGGTACTGAGGGAGACCATAATTGGACTGTACGTTTTACTTCTTTTGATGATTTAAAAAACAATATGGCGTCAATTTCAAAATTATTAGAAGAAACTGGTCGTAAATAGATAAAAAATACCACGTTATCGTGGTATTTTAAATTGAAAAAAGGTATAATGAACCAAGGGAGGAATTTATAATGAGAGAAAATGCTTGGAAAAAATATAATGAAGAAACAATCAAAGATGTTTTTTCGTTCTGTGAAGATTACAAAGATTTTATTTCTAAATGTAAAACTGAAAGAGAATGTGTAAATGAAACCATTGAAATGGTTAAACATCAAGGGTATCGTGATTTAAATGATTACATTACATCACAAACACCTTTAAAACCTGGTGATAAAGTTTATGCAAATAATTATGGTAAAACAATTGCTTTATTTGTTATTGGTAAAGAACCAATTGAAGCCGGATTAAAAATCTTAGGTGCTCATATCGATTCACCACGTATTGATTTAAAACAAAATCCTGTTTATGAAGATAGTGATATTGCTTTATTAGATACTCACTACTATGGTGGAATAAAAAAATATCATTGGGTTGCTACACCTTTAGCAATGCATGGTGTTGTATGTAAAAAAGATGGAAGTGTTATTAATGTAAATATTGGTGAAGATGATAACGATCCAGTATTCTGTATTTCAGATTTATTAATTCACTTATCAAGAGAATTAATGACAAAACCTGCTGCAAAAGTTGTAGAAGGGGAAGCTTTAAATGTTTTATGTGGAAGTATTCCATTAGAAAACGAAGAAAAAGAAGCTGTGAAAGCAAATGTATTAAAAATTTTAAAAGAAAAATATGATTTTGAAGAAGAAGATTTCTTATCAGCTGAAATCGAAATCGTACCTGCTGGAAAAGCAAGAGATGCAGGTTTTGATCGTTCTATGATCTTAGGATATGGTCATGACGATCGTATTTGTGCTTATACATCATTACGTGCTATTTTAGATATGGATATCGTTGATCGTACAGCTTGTTGTTTATTAGTAGATAAAGAAGAAGTTGGAAGTAACGGTGCAAGTGGTATGCATTCTAAATTTTTTGAAAATACAGTAGCAGAAATCATTAATTTAACTACAGTATACAGTGATTTAAAATTACGTCGTGCTTTAGCTAACTCTGTTATGTTATCATCAGATGTTTCTGCTGCTTTTGATCCAAACTATCCTAGTGTATTTGAAAAGAAAAATGCTGCTTTCTTTGCAAGAGGAATCGTATTTAATAAATATACAGGTGCGGGTGGTAAATCAGGATGTAATGATGCTAACCCAGAATACATCGCTAAATTAAGAGCAATTATGGAAAAGCATCATGTATCTTTCCAAACTGCTGAATTAGGTGCAGTAGATGCTGGTGGTGGAGGTACAATTGCCTACATCTTAGCTAACTTAAATATGCAAGTTATCGACTGTGGTGTTCCTGTATTAAATATGCATGCTCCTTATGAACTTGCAAGTAAAGTAGATATTTACGAAACAGTTAATGGTTATAAAGCTTTCTTAATTGAAGCATAGTAAAAAAGAGTTCATTTTCGAACTCTTTTTTTATTGACCTAATTGAACTAAAACACAATCTTCAATGGTTTGAATTTGTTTTTGATGAATGTAATCTAATAAATCTTGATCATAAGTACCGGGTTGTAACCAAATTGTTGAGATATTTAATTTTTTACATTCATCAACATAATTGTAACCATGACGAGCAGCAATAACAAAAACCACTAAATCAATCGGTTCAGAAATCGCTTCTAAACTCGAATATAAAGGATCTTGATCGATTTGTTGGTATTTAATAGATACACCATAGACATTTGGTGAATGTTGTTTTAAACATTGGTAAATTTTATAACCATACTTTTGTGTGTCGGTCGTTACACCAACAACAGCAATATTTTTTTGATTTAATAAAAATTCTTTTTTATTCATGTGGGTCACCTCACTTTAAAATTATACGATGAAGTGGTAAAATACAAGTGAAATGCACTAAAAAGGAGAAAAATATGCCTGATTTAATTACACATTATTTATTTGCTAAAGAAGCGATGATCAAAATGAATAAACAAGACCAAATACAGCCTCATCGTGCACTTTATGATTTAGGCTGCAATGGACCTGATTTTTTCTTTTATTATCATATCTTACCTTGGCAAAGTAAAACAAATAAAGAAGCTATTCATCATTTAGGATCTTTACTACATCAAAGAAACATCAATGAATTTTTTGAACATTTATTTAATGCTGTTAAACAAGATTCATCATCGATAAATTATATTTATACAATAGGGTATCTTGCACATTATTTTTTAGATCGTAAAGCTCATCCTTATATTTTTTATTTTTCAGGAGTTGTTGATGAAAGTAATCCAAGTACTTTTATTTATAAATATTGGCATAAACGTTTTGAGGTAGCTATTGATGAAAATATGCTTATTGAAAAAGAAAAAACAACAATCAAACAATTTCATCCAGCTAAAATTATCCGAGCTAAAGAAATTCCTTTAGATTCACTTTATTCTTTTTTACAACCTTTGTATCAAAAAATATTTAATTGCCAAATCAGTAAAGAAGATTTTAATGATTCAATCATCCAATTTGAACAGGATTTAAAATTACTGTATAGTAAAAAGAAATGGAAGAAAAAAATCATGTTGAAAGTTGAAAAAATATTTAATATAGATCCTCTTGTTTCAACAGCAATGTATTCTATTGAAAAAGAAAATATTGATTTCTTGAATTTAGAAAAAAAGATATGGTATGACCCCTGTACTAAGGAAATACGTAATGAAAGTTTTTTGGAACTTTATGATCAAGCATTAAAAGAATATATTGAGTTCGTTAAAAAATTTGATGCTTATTTACAAGACCAAATTGAAATAGATGAACTTCTTAAACAAATTAATGGTCTTTCTTTTGAAACGGGTCATCAAGAAAAATTTAAATTAAAATACAGTAGGTGTGTATATGAAAACTGAAAATGAGCAAATTCAAGAAATGTTTGATCATGTAGATGAACTTTTTGGATTAAGTAAGATAAATGAAGTAGAAAGATATTTACAAGAAATCTTACAAGAGGCAATATCTTTGCAAGAATATGGACTTCAATTAGCTATTTATAATGAAATGATGGGGTATTATCGAAGTCTTAGTCGTCATGATTTATCGACACATTATGCTTATAAAGCCATTACACTCCTTGCAAAACTTGATTTGGTTCATGATTTACAAGGAGCAACCACTTTACTTAATAGTGCTACGGCTTATAAAGAAGCATATCGCTTAGAAGAAGCAAAAGTATTATATGAACGTTGTTTGGTTATCTATAATCAAGAACTTAATGAAAGTGATCTTCGTTTTTTATCTTTTTATAATAATTATAGTGATTTTTGCCTAAAAATGGGGAAAGTTCATTTAGCTTTGAATTATTTAATTAAAGCGTTGAAGCTTTTAAACGATCAAACAAACCCAATTGAGTATGCTACAACTTTAACTAATCTTAGTTCAATTTTATTCTATCAATGTCATTTTAAATTAAGTGTAGCCTATTTATTAAAAAAGGCTGAAAACTTATTTACGAAAGGAAATGGACATAGCGGTTATCTTTATCTTATTTTAGCGGATTTATTAAAAAATCAAGCAAGTTATGAAAAAGCACTTTGGATTATCAAAAAGAATTATGGAAAAAATGACTTGTTTTATGAATGTTTAGATCATTATGAACAATGGTTGATGACAACAAATCAAAAAGAGTTAAAAATATTAGTTAAAAAAGAAAAAAATAAAGAAATCATTACCGGTAAAGAATTAGCTTATGTCTATTATTTGACTTACGGTAAAAATTTAATTGAACAAAAATATTTAATTTATAAGGATCAAATGGCGATTGGATTATTTGGTGAGGGAAGCGAATGTATGGGCTTTGATGACAAGTTAAGCCAAGATCACGATTTTTATCCACGTTTTTGTATTTTTATTCCTAAATCGATTTATCAAAAAATAGGTTTCGTTTTAGAACAGGACTATCAATCTTTACCGACTTATTTTTTAGGTTATAGTAAAGAAGAAAATCCTTATAGACCTAAGCGTGAAGGTGTATTTTGTAATGAAGACTATTTTAGTACTTATTTTGGTAATCATTATCTTTTAGAAAATATGTTAGACTGGTTTTATATGAATGAAGAAGATCTAGCTCTCATACAAAATGGATTTTATTTTGAAAATACTAAGAGTGAATTTAAACAATTACAACAACAACTTCATTACTATCCTGAAGATGTTCGAATTAAAAAAATAATGACTACACTAACTAAAATTTCAAAATTAGGTCAATACAATTATTTACGCTCTAAACAAAGAAAAGATGAAGTAACCGCTAAAAGGATCAAAATGATGTGTGTAGATGAAATGATCCATTTAATTTACTTATTAGAGAAAAAATATCAGCCTTATTATAAATGGTCATGGACCTACTTAAAGAAAGTGAGTATATATAAGTATTTAATTAAAAAAATAGAAGAGCTTGCAATGTTAGAAGAAAAAACTCAGGATGTTTATGATCCTTTACAAGATCCCACAGCTATTTTGATTGAACTGATTGCTAAAGAAATAATCGAAATATTAAAAAAAGAAGGACTAACAGATCAAGAGGATCCCTTTTTACAAAATCATTGCAATGAGTTGAGAAATAAAATAAAAAATAGTACAATAAAACAAATGCATATTATGGAGGGATAGAAAATGAGTTTAATTTCAAAAATTATTGATATAGAATGGGAAATGTTTCAGAATGTTAAAAATGAAGGTGGACAAGCGGATTGTCAAAAAGATCAAGAAACATTTCGTATTATGCGTTATAGTCAATTTAAAACATGGCCTGATCCATTATTAGAAAGCTATAAAGATGACTTAGAAGAAGGAAAAAAATCAGGTTGGAATTTATTAATGGAAAAATATGCACGAATGATGAAAACAACAGCACCAGAAAAATATAAAGAAATCGAACATATTTTACCTGCGCTAAATCAAGATCGTGAAGAGTTGATGGAAGAAATTATTAAAGTCCAAGTTAGATGGATGGAACAATTTGCTAAAGAATATCCAGGATTAGCAAGTCAAGCAAGACTTATTCATACTAGTGAAGATGAAGAAGAGAATACATCTTATGAAACGTATTTAAGAGGAGAAATTTCTACTTACTCAGATTATACATTCAAATTGTATTGTGAGTTCATTATTAATTTAGTTAAACATCATCAAAATTTAGCAAAAATGATCATAGAAAATACAGTAAAAATGTACGGTTATGATTCTTTATATAATGCACAAAAAGGAATTAAAAATTAATATTATTGTTATAGGAGCGTATAGCTCCTCTTTTTTATGACAGTAAAAAGAAAATAATTTGATAATAGTATCTAAAAGTATGACAAAATAAAGTAAAAAGCCTAAGGAAAGAGAAAAAGAGATAAAAAATAATAAAAAAAGTAAAAAAAAGCTTGCAAGAAAGAAGAATAAGTGCTAA
>URQL01000059.1 GCA_900550005.1 uncultured Erysipelotrichaceae bacterium | reverse complement strand
TAGTGGTAATGTCTGTTTATTTTCTGTAGGAGAAATATATATTTAAATAATATAAAATTGTAATAGATTTAATAATTTAAGTTGTTTACATACGATCTAAATAGTATTGTAATTGATTATTTTTAGATTTATTTTGGTTATTTGAAATTAAAGTTAATCTTATTTTAAATATATGGAGTACCTAAACTAGAATGAAATTAAAAAGTAAACTAGGTGATTACCTAGTTTTTATATTAAATTAAATATTTTAAGCATTTTTATTGAAATCGATTACGATAATACTTATCATAAATAAAAAAGGGGGGAAAATAAAATGGCAAGATTAAATGTAGGAGATGTATTTCCTAATTTTACTGTAGATACATCTTCAAAAAATCAAGTAACAATTCAAGAATTAGTAAAACAAAAAACAGTATTTTGGGTAATTCGTTATATTGGATGTACAGTGTGTCGTTATGATGTTCATTTATTAGCACAAAAATATGGTGAAATCAAAACTAAGGGGTATGAACTTTATGTAGTTATGCAAAGTGATCAAGAACATATACAAAAAGATTTAAAAGATGCATCAATTCCATTTGATATTATTTGTGATCCAAAAATGGAAATCTATAATACGTTAGATATTGTTCCAGCTAAAACACAAGAAGAATTAATTGGCGATTTGGAAGCATTACAAGCTAAAGGCAAAAAAGCAGGAGAATGTGGTTTTGTTCATGGAGATTATGAAGGAGACGAACTTCAATTACCCGCATTATTTACTGTAGATAAAAATTGTAAAGTAACTTATGCACATTATGGTAAACATATTACAGATATGCCTAGTGTTGATGAATTAGTAGATGTTGTTTTAAAATAAGCTGTATTAATGCTAGGAACACCAGTAAACTTGCTTATGATGGTTCTGGTGAAGTGGCTAGAGGTCAAAATGCTGGATTTAATACCTATGAATTATGTAAGTTTCAAAGTGGAAAAATATATAACTGTGATTTATCTGCATCCTATAATATAGGAGCAAGATATTTTATCAGAGAAATTCTAAAATCCTTGGAAGAACAAATTAGGTTGCTTATTGAGGCAAAAGTTCCTCAATGTAGTAAGAGAAGCACCTGCACATTATCTACATTAATTAGCTTAAATGCGGAGCTTATATCTTTGTAGATATAAGAATTCTGAGTTTAAAGCCATATGGTAGAAATGCACTCCGCTTGTCTAAAGCAAGCAAGGATAATTAAAAACTATCCTTATAGGAAGCACGTGATTTTAGTCATATGAGGCTTCACAACGAGTATATGGATAAACAAATGACATGTCGTTATTATAATGAATGGATATGGAAAGAAAATGGCGCAATTTGTTTATCTCTAGATGAATTAAAAAAGGTGCCTACTTTACATAAAAAATAGTTTTAGTAAAATAAAGATGTAAACGAAAGGATGATTGCAATGAATAAAGATTTATTTACTGAAAATTATGTGACTATTTCTAATGAAGATATGAATAATGAACAAGTAGTAAGAGTCGTTAAAAGTGAAAAATTATATGAATTTGATGAAAATACGTACGCTAAATTAAAAGATTCATCTTTCCATAATGGAATCATTGAAGTTAAAATGCTAAGTCGATTATTACCTGATGCTCCTGAATTTGCTAGAGGATTTATTGGAATTGCTTATCGTATTAACGAACAAGATAGTGAATTTGAATCATTCTATGTTCGCCCTACAAATGGTAGAACATGTGGTGATCCAGTACGTTATCATCGTGGATGTCAATATTTTTCATATCCTAATTATACATTTAGTTATTTTAGAGATCGTCAAATTACAACTTATGAAGCACCAGCAAATATTGATTTAGATGAATGGATTTCATTGAAAGCCGTGATTGAAGATGAAAAAGCAACATTCTACTTAAATGATGATCCAACACCTGTACTTGTAGTAGATAAAATGATTCATGATGCATCTATGAGAGGATCAGTAGGATTATTTGTTGATATTGGAACAGAAGCGTTCTTTAAAGATTTAAAAATTACGTGTTTAGACTAAAAAAGGTGTCAAGCGACATCTTTTTATTTTGACTTTGGCGTAAAGAAGTATTGAGATATGGTGAATTAAAACGATTACTTGGAAACATTACACATAAAATGCTTAGTAAACAACTTAAAGAATTAGAAGAAGATGAATTGATTATTCGTAAAGAATATCCCCAAGTTTCGCCTAAAGTTGAATATTCTTTATCTTCAAAAGGGCAAAGTATGATGCCAATTCTTCATGCTTTATGTGAATGGGGAAGAGAATATGGAGATTTTAAAGAATCTTAATTGCAATTTCAGAGATATGTTTTTCATAATTTTTAGTAATAAATGAATCAATAATTTCATGCTCAATAAAGAAAGTATCCAAATTTAATTGGTGCTTTTTTTCATAGTCTAAAAGTTTTAAATAGGACTTTCCAATAGAAGAAGGATCCCCATTATGATAAATAATAAGATACTCCCCTTCTGGTAAAATCGTATAATCTGTATTTTGAGGCTCTTGTGACAAAAGTAGACAAACATGGGTATAATTATAAAAATTGTTTTTTTGAATCTGATTCAAATCTTGGATATAGGCAAGTTGATAAAATTGATAAGGTTCTTTTGTATCATAATAAGTGACCAGTTCACTTGTTGCTTGAATAAAAGTGGCATCTTGTTGATCATAAATGGGCATTGTTATTAAATAACGAATAGGGTAATGCTTAATATAGATTTTATCAAAATCAATGTTTAATGACGATTGGATTTGTTCTTTTTTATTTTGTATCCAGTTTTTCATAGCAAGCAATTTTTTAATTTCCTGATCGATTTGTTGTTCACGAATAGTAAGTGAATTTAATACAGGCTGGCTATCACGATGAGCAATAAAAGATTTAATTTCTTTTAAAGGCATTCCTAAATCTCGTAAAATTAATATCATATCCAAAGTTTCAATTTGATAAATGGAATAGAAACGATACCCTTTTTCATCAATATATTCCGGTTTAAATAATCCAATTTCATCATAGTGAAAAAGGGTGTGTTTTGTAATACCCATCATTTTTGCTAGTTTACCAGTACTTAAATAATTATTTTTCATTTTTATTTATTCCTTTCTTGACTATCGGGTTACCCTATAGTATATCCTATAACTCGTGAGATGAAAAGGAGGTTTTTTATGACAAATTCAATGTATGAAAATATTACAGCTAAAAAGATGATTAAAATTGTCCTTCCTTCAATCTTAATGATGATTTTAATGTCTTTATACTCTATTGTAGATGGTATATTTGTTTCTCGTTATGTAGGAAGTTTAGCCTTATCTGCTATTAATATTGTTTATCCGGTAGTATCGATTATTTTTGCGATTGGTACGATGTTAGCTACGGGAGGAAATGCAATTGTCAGTCGTTATTTAGGTGAAAAAAGGATTGATGAGGCAAGACAAAGTTTTAGCTTTTTTGTTAGTGTAGGATTGATCTTTAGTTTGATCTTTGTAATTATTAGTATTTTATTTGCTAAGGAATTATCGCTTGCATTAGGAGCAAGTGATTTGTTGTTAGATTATTGTGTTACTTATTTAAAATTAATGTTATTTTTCTCTCCAGTAGCGATGTTGCAAGCTTTGTTTCAATCTTTTTTTGTGACAGCTTCAAGACCAAGTTTAGGATTAAAACTTTCCTTTATTGCTGGAGCAATGAATGTGGTTTTAGATTATGTATTTGTCGCTAGAATGAATATGGGGATTGTTGGAGCTGCGATTGCTACAGGATTAGGACAAATGGTTCCTGCTGTAGTGGGACTTATTCTATTTACTTTTAGTAGAGAAACTTTGTATTTTGTTAAATTTAAAGTCAATTGGAAAGTGTTATTCGAAGCTTGTTATAATGGTTCTTCAGAAATGATTACTCAATTATCAAGCGGGGTCATTACTTTCTTATTTAATATTATTTTAATGCGTTTAGTAGGGGAAACAGGGGTTGCAGCGATTACGATTTTATTTTATGCACAATTTGTTTTCCAAGCCTTTTATTTAGGTTTTTCAATAGGCGTTGCACCGATTGTGGGATATAAATATGGCGCTAAAGAAAAAGCTGAGTTAAAACATATTTATTCTATTTCTTTTAGATTTGTAATTATTAGCTCTATTTTTATTACAATACTGGCTTATTTTAGTACGAATCCATTAGTCTCTATTTTTACTAAAGAAGCAGCAACTTATGCTATGGCAACAGAAGGATTTAAAATATTCTTATTATCTTTTCTATTTTGTGGTTTTAATATTGTTACATCAGGATTTTTTACTGCTTTATCTAATGGAAAAGTTTCAGCAATCATTTCCTTATGTCGTACATTTATTTTTATGGGAGCATCTTTGATTTTACTTGCTAAATATCTTGGTATAACTGGAGTATGGTTATCTATTCCAGTTGAAGAAGTTTTTTCTTTAGGTATATGTATTGTTTATCATTTTATTTATTTTATTAAACCAACAAAAAAGAATTATTTTATCAATAATAATGAAGAATAAGTTTCTAAATTGAGAAATTTATTCTTTTTTATTTTTTCCTCTATTTTTTAATCGTGCTTTTTTTATATAGTTAAATACATTAAGGGAGGAAAAAACTATGGCAAAAGAAAAAATAATATTTATAGATGTCGCTGAAACATTATTAGATTATGAAAATAAATGATCAAAATCAGCAGATATCGCAATTAAAGAAGCACGTAAAAATGGACATCGTGTTTATATTTGCACAGGACGTTCAAAAGTAGAAGTTTATGATTATATTTGGGATATTGGTATTGATGGGAGGATTGGTGGTAATGGAAGTTATGTTGAAGATCAAGATCATGTCGTCATGCATCAACTTATCACATTAAAACAATGTAAACACATTGTCGATTGGTGTCACTCAAGAAATTTAGAATTCTATTTAGAAAGTAATAATGGGTTATTTGGATCTGAACATTTTGAAGAAAAAGGCGATCCAGTTGTAAAAATTTATTCTCAAAGAAAAGGAAAACCAAATGTAAGTGAAGCAACAGTTAAAAGGTTTTTCCCAGAAATGATTTTTGGTGGGGAACTTTATTGTGGTGATTGTAATAAAGTAAGCTTTATTTTAAATAGTTATCAAGATCATTTAGATTTAATTAAAGAATTCCCTGATTTAAAACCAGGAACATGGCTAGGAGCAAGAGAAATTGCTTTATTTGGAGATTTAGGTCTCAAAGGGGTTGATAAAGGCCATACCATTGATGTGTTATTAGATTATTTACATGCTTCATTAGAAGATACTTTTGCTTTTGGTGATGCGAAAGTGGATATTCTAATGTTAGAATCTTGCAAAATAGAGGTTGCCATGAATAGTGGTGGTGATGAAATCAAAGAAATGGCAGACTATGTAACAGATGAATTAAAAGCCATTGCTGATGAAGTGACAGAAAGTGTAGATAACGCAGGTATTGCTAAAAGTATTTATAAATATTTTCCAGAATTATTTGATTAGACTAGAGAGGCTAGTCTTTTTTAGATATAATGATTTTGAGGTGTTTTTATGTATCGAGATTTAACAAAAGGGAATATTTTAAAAGCATTATTGCTTTTTTCTTTACCCATGATTTTAGGAAATTTATTACAACAATTTTATAATATTGCTGATACACTTATTGTTGGAAGAGTGCTTGGAAAGAATGCATTAGCTGCAGTAGGATCTGCATATACTTTAATGACTTTTTTAACTTCCATATTTTTAGGATTAAGTATGGGATCAAGTGCTTTATTTTCTATTGATCAAGGAAGACAAGATATTAAACATTTAAAACAATCGATTTACCATGCTTTTTTATTAATTATGGTTGTGACATTGATTGTTAATGGATTGGTTATTTTAGGAATTGATCCAATTATGAAATTTTTACGTGTTCCTGATGAAATCTATGCAGGGATGAGAGAATATTTAATGATTATCTTTTTAGGATTGATTGCGACTTCACTCTACAATTTCTTTGCTTGTTTACTTAGATCTTTAGGAAATTCATCTATACCGCTTTATTTTTTAGCAATATCTGCTTTATTAAATATTGGTTTAGATTTATTATTTGTAGCAAAATTACATATTGGGATTGCAGGAGCAGCCTATGCAACGATTATTAGTCAATATGTTTCAGGAATTGGAATTACAATTTATGTATTACTAAAATGCCGTCAGTTTTTACCTAGTAAGGAAGAATGTTACTATCAACCACGTATTTTAAAAGAAATCATGAGTTTATCTTTTCTTACTTGTTTACAACAATCGATTATGAATTTTGGTATCTTAATGGTTCAAGGATTAGTGAATAGTTTTGGACCTGTAATTATGGCTGCATTTGCTGCTGGGGTGAAAATTGATACGTTTGCATATTTACCGGTACAAGATTTTGGTAATGCTTATTCAACTTTTGTTGCTCAAAACTATGGGGCAAATAAATTTGAACGAATCAAGAAAGGAACAAGACAAGCATTTTTATGTAGTGGTTTATTTTGTTTGATCATTAGTTTATTGGTTTTTATTTTCGCAAAACAATTAATGATGATTTTTATTGATGCTGAAGAAATAGAAGTTATCCTTTCAGGAGTGACTTATTTACATTATGAAGGTATTTTCTATTTAGGCATTGGTTGGTTATTTCTATTCTATGGCTATTATCGAGCAATAAAAAAAGCACAAATATCTGTACTCTTAACCATTATTTCTTTAGGACTTCGTGTTGGTTTAGCTTATATATCTGTTTATTTTGGTGTGATTGGTATTTGGGTTTCCATTCCAATAGGTTGGTTCATTGCGGATATGGTAGGATTTTATTATATGAAAAAAGCATAATGAAATGATTTTGGACAAGATTAAAACCATCTTGTTTTTTTATACTGCTGTTTTAGAAATATAAATCATTTTGTTTATTTTTTCACAATTTGGAAGAAACTTGAAAATCTTATTTATTTCTTTATAATATATACAGTTTATAAAGAAAGAGAGAATGGAAAAATGACAAAAAAATTATTAGAACCTATTAAAGTAGGGAAAATGACATTAAAGAATAGAATTATGTTCCCCCCTTTAACAACAGGTTATGAAGAACGTGATGGATCAATTGGAACAACAAGTCTAAGTTTTTATGAAAGATTAGCTAAAGGTGGGACAAGTTACATTGTTATTGGTGATGTGGCGCCTGTTAGAACAGCTTCACCAACACCAAAACTTTATGATGATTCACAAATTCCAACTTTTAAAAAATTAGCGGATACTTTACATCAATATGATTGTAAAGTTGCTTTGCAATTATTTCATCCAGAATACGATGTTCCTGGAGTAGGAAAAATGATTATGGAAGCAGGAATGGCTAGAGGCGCAGCACAAAAAGCAAAAGAAGTAGGAAATGAAGATGAATTTAAAAAACAAACGCAACTAGCAGAAGAAATGACAAAAAATGCTTATGCAAAATTACATCATGATATGCAACATTTTGTTAGTGAAGCAAGTAAGGAACAATTAAACCAAATTAAAGATAGTATTGCCTCTTGTGCTTTTAAAGCACAACAAGCAGGAATTGATGCAATAGAAGTTCATGGAGATCGTTTAGTAGGATCACTTTGTTCTAAAGTGTTAAATCATCGTACAGATGAATATGGAGGATCTTTTGAAAATCGTATTCGTTATGCTTTAGAAATCGTTCAAGCTATTAAAGAAGCAGCACCTAAACTTACAATTGAATATAAATTACCTATTATTACAGTAAATAAAGATGGTAGTTTAAGAGGAAAAGGTGGTTTAGAAGAAGCAGAAGGAATTGAGTTTGCAAAGAAACTTGAAGAAGTTGGTGTAGAAATGATTCAAGTTGCCCAAGCTAATCATACAGGAAATATGGGAGATACAATTCCACCAATGGGAGATGTTGATTACAATTGGACATTACCCGTTGCTAGAAAAGTGAAACAAGTTGTTTCCATCCCAGTAGCAACAGTAGGAAGAGTAATCAGTGTAGAAGCTGGTGAAAAAATCTTACAAAATGGGGATGCAGATGTTATTGGTTATGGTCGCTCATTATTAACTGATCCAGATATTGCAAATAAAGTGGGTAAAGATGAATGCATTCGTGAATGTTTAAATTGTAACAAAGGGTGTGTTGATGCTATTCAAGGAAGAAGAGCAATCTCATGCATTTTAAATGCAGAAAATGGAAGAGAAAGTATTTTGTCGATTAAACCTGCAACAATTAAAAATGTTGCCATTATAGGAGCAGGAATTGCTGGATTAGAAGCAGCAAGAGTTGCAAGTATTCGTGGACATAAAGTAACTTTATTCGAAAAAACAGATAAAATAGGTGGACAAGTTCTTATTGCAGGAGTACCTCCTAGAAAAAATGAAATCTTACGTTCAATTGCATATTATGAAAAAGTATTACCTACATTACATGTTGAATTAAAACGAAATACAGTGCCTACTAAGGATGAATTAAATAAGTTTGATCATGTTATTGTTGCAGTTGGTGCACATAATATGGAATTGCCAATGCCTTGTGTAAACAGTAAAGTTGTTTCATCTTGGGATATATTAAATGGCTTAGAAGTATCAGGACATTGTATTGTTTTAGGTGGTGGACTTGTTGGAAGTGAAACGGCAGAATATTTAGCTAATCAAGGCTTAGAAGTTGCTATTGTAGAAATGGCTGATCAAGTAGCTAAAGAAGAATCTTCAACTGTTTTACCTTTAATGATGAAAGATTTTAAAGAACATGACGTTAAAATCTATACAAATACGAAAGTAGAATCG